>JBARBX010000060.1:0-9806 GCA_049793535.1 Steroidobacteraceae bacterium
GGACATCAAGATCCGCTACGCCTGCGCGCTCTCGCAGCTGGCCAATCCCGACGAGAGCATCGAGGTGCCAAGCGTCGGTGACCGACCGGCACGCCGGCTTGCGCGCCAGACTCTGGCCGAAGTGGTCGAGCCGCGCTACGAGGAGTTGTTCGGCTTGATTCGCGATGAACTGCGCCGCGCGGGGCTGGAGGAGCAGGTGGCCACCGGCATCGTGCTCACGGGCGGCAGCTCCAAGATGGAGGGAGCCATCGAACTCGCCGAAGAAGTGTTCCACATGCCGGTGCGTCTCGGCGTGCCGCAGTACGTGAGCGGACTCGTGGATGTGGTGAGCAATCCCATACACGCCACCGGGGTTGGGCTGCTGCTGTATGCGAAAGGCAATCTCGAGGGAAATCTGGCGCGCGATGCGCCGCTGCTCGCGGGCGGCATGAAGAATATTTTTGAGCGAATGAAGGCCTGGTTTGCGGGGAATTTTTAAAAACGTACGCTGAAGGAGATCTGGAATGTTCGAACTAATGGATTCTTATAGTCAAAGCGCCGTCATCAAGGTGCTGGGCGTGGGCGGGGGCGGCGGCAATGCCGTCTCGCACATGGTCCAAGCGGGCCTCGAGGGCGTGGATTTCATATGCATCAACACCGATGCGCAGGCGCTGAAGCACTCCAAGGTGCGCACCGCCCTGCAGATCGGCTGCAACATCACCAAGGGGCTGGGGGCCGGCGCCGATCCCGAAGTCGGCCGGCAAGCGGCCATGGAGGATCGGGACCGCATCATCGAGCTCATCGAGGGTTGCGACATGCTGTTCATCACGGCCGGCATGGGCGGCGGCACCGGAACGGGCGCGGCTCCCGTGGTGGCGCAGGTCGCCAAGGAACTCGGCATCCTGACGGTGGCCGTGGTCACCCGGCCCTTCGAGATGGAAGGCAACAAGCGTTCGCGCGTTGCGGATCAAGGCATGATGGAACTGTCCAAGTATGTGGATTCGCTGATCACCATACCGAACCAGAAACTGCTGTCCGTGCTGGGCAGCAGCACCACGCTGCTGGACGCCTTCAAGGCGGCCAACACCGTGCTGCAGGGCGCGGTGCAGGGCATTGCGGAACTCATCACGCGGCCGGGACTGATCAACGTCGACTTTGCCGACGTGCGCACGGTCATGTCCGAAACCGGCATGGCCATGATGGGATCGGGCAGCGCGGCCGGGGATGATCGGGCGCGCGAAGCGGCCGAGGCGGCGATTTCCAGCCCCCTGCTCGAGGACATCAATCTCTCGGGCGCCCAAGGCATCCTGGTCAACGTCACCGCCGGCATGGATCTGTCCATCGGTGAATTCCAGGAGGTGGGCAACGTCATCAAACAGTTCGCCTCGGACGATGCCACGGTGGTGGTGGGCACGGTGATCGACCCGGATATGGCCAACCAGATTCGGGTGACGGTGGTCGCCACGGGGTTGGGCAAGCCGGTCGCCACGGCCAAGCCTGCGCCGGTGCAGGCCACGTCCGCGGCGGCGATCGCGCCGCCGCTCACCATGCGAGTGGTGCGCCCCAAATCCCCCATGGCGCCGACGGATTACGCCATGCTGGACAAGCCGACGGTGCAGCGACAGCGCGCGGTGGGCGACGGTCTGCGCGCGGAAGCGGATTCGGAGGACTTGCTGGACATACCGGCGTTTCTGCGCCGACAGGCGGACTAGACGGTTCATCTTTGCATTAGTTGACACTCCAGGCTTTGGCGCCCTCATTGATCTCGAGGGCGCCGGTTTGGCCCGGACTCTTTAGGCGGGGGTCAACGGTGTGGTACCTTTGGCGTTATTAACTTAAGTCCGGGTTAGTTTTTTTAAATGCTGAATCAGCGAACTCTCAAGAATTCGATTCGTGCCACCGGCGTGGGCCTGCATACGGGCAAGAAAGTCCTGATGACCCTGCGCCCGGCGCCGCCGGACACCGGCATCGTGTTTCGCCGCACGGATCTGGAACACCCGGTCGACATCAAGGCGCATGCCGCGAATGTCGGAGACACCACGATGGGCACGACCCTGCACAAGGGCGATGTCAAGGTGTCCACCGTCGAGCATCTGCTCTCGGCCCTGGCCGGGTTGGGTATAGACAATGCCTTGGTCGAGGTGAGCTCGGGCGAAGTTCCCATCATGGACGGCAGCGCGGGGCCCTTCGTGTTCCTGCTGCAGTCGGCCGGCATCGAGGAACAAAAGGTTCCCAAGCGCTTCACGCGCATCCTCGAAAGCCTGCAGGTGGAGGACGGCGACAAGTGGGCGCGCTTCGACCCCTATGACGGCTTCAAGGTGAACTTCGAAATCGAATTCAATCACCCGACGTTCAAGAAGCATTCCCAGGTCGCTTCGATGGATTTCTCGACGACCTCGTTCCTGCGCGAGGTGAGCCGTGCGCGCACCTTCGGATTCATGCGCGATTTGGAGAGCCTGCGGGCGCGCAACCTTGCGCTCGGCGGCAATATGGACAATGCCATCGTGCTCGACGACTATCGGGTGCTGAACGAGGACGGCCTGCGCTACGAAGATGAATTCGTAAAGCACAAGATTCTCGATGCCATCGGGGATTTGTACCTGCTGGGGCACAGCCTGATCGGCGAGTTCAGCGGCTACAAGTCCGGACATGCACTCAACAACAAGCTGCTGCGGACCCTGATCGACACCCGAACGGCGTGGCAAGAGGTCACCTTCGAGAGCCTGGCGGACGCGCCCATTTCCTACGCGGCGGCGGCGGCGGCGAGAGCTTAGTTTTCGCGATCGCGATCTTGCGCCGCGTCATCTCACGGCGGGGGCGGGACCACCCGGATCTTAACGCTGAGAATGGCGGCACCCCGGGCGCCGGCGACCTGCTTGCGCACAGATTCTGTTAGATACCGCAGGCGCGAGGCCCATACGGCGCCCGCGACACCGATGGTCAGCCGACCCCGGTCGATGCCGGCGCTGACGACCGCCGCGCTCAAGCGGGCGGGTAAAGCCGCCCGGACTTGCTCGAGGACTCGGGATCTTTCCTGCGACCGGGTTTTGAGTGCGGTGAGTTTGTTTCCAGTTCGTGACATTAAGTCACTGACGCGCCTAGGATTTTGCACTGCAACACGACAGTAGGGCATTGAAATAAATGGGAAAACCGTGCGGAAATCCTTGTTTTGCGCTAGTTATCTGCATAGTCTACGGTCACCGCTCGGCGCATGGTCTCCCTCTTTCGGTAAGACATAATGCACCGTTTTGAAGCACGATGACGGCGTTGGAAGCACAATCTGCATGAATGTTATTTTTGTCGGCCGCAAATCGGGCCGGATCAAACAACTAGATCTGCGGCACCCCGTTGTCATGGCCGCGGCGGTGTTATTGGTGGTCGGCATCGTGGGCGGCGCCTTTTCCATAGGGATGGGTTTGGGAGCACGCCATGGTGGATCCAATCCCATCGATCAGCTTGGTAATTGGTCCGCCGACCTGTTGCGGCAGCAAGCGCAGATTGAGGACGTCAAGCGAGTCCTGCAAGAGAAGGTCAATGCCCTGGCCATGCGCGTCGGCCAGATGAATGCCAACGTCATTCGGGTCAATGCACTGGGTAAGCGCCTGACTCGCATGGCGAATATCGATGACGGCGAATTCGACTTCGGCAACCCGCCGGCCCTCGGCGGCTCCGAGCCCGGTGCCGATGGGCAGCCGGCGCAGATTCCCAACCTCACCGCCATGGTCGATGATTTGCAGACCCAGTTATCCAGCCGCGAGCAGCAGTTGGGGGTTCTGGAGAACCTCATTCTGACCCGCGAACTCAACAAACAGGTTTACCCAGAGGGCCGGCCTGTGCAGGACGGGTGGATATCCTCCTATTTCGGCCGGCGCGCCGATCCTTTCACCGGCTATTCCGCGGTGCACAAGGGGCTGGACTTTGCCGGTCCCGAGGGCACCAAAGTGAGTTCCGTGGCGGCGGGTCTCGTCACCTACGCGGGTGAACGTGCCGGCTATGGCCAAATGGTCGAGATCAATCATGGCAATGGATTGGCCACGCGCTACTGCCATAACGAAAAACTTCTGGTCAAGCAGGGCGACATGGTTCGCAAGGGTCAGGAGCTTGCCTTGATGGGATCCACCGGCCGATCCACCGGGCCCCACCTGCACTTCGAGGTGCTCAGAAACGGCACCCAGGTCGATCCGCTGCGCTTCATCGGCGAGGATCGCTAAACTCGCTCGTTTCCCCGGCCGCCATCGGCTCATCGAAACGATTTCCCGCCCTTCCGGTCTATCCGTACAATACCCAGTTTTCTCAAGGACCCCCTCGCGTGTGGAAGCTTCTGACGCATGTATTTGGCAGCCGTAATCAGCGCCTGGTGAAGGAGCTGAGCCGCACGGTGGCGGCTGTGAACGCACTCGAGTCGAGCATCGGTGCTCTGCCTGATACCCAATTCCCCGAAAAGACCCGGGAGCTCAAGGCGCGATGCGCTGCCGGCACCCCGCTGACCGAGCTGGTGCCGGAAGCCTTCGCCCTGGTGCGCGAGGCGTCCCGCCGCAAACTCGGTCTGCGCCACTTCGACGTACAGCTCATCGGCGGGCTTGCGCTGCATCAGGGCAAAATCGCGGAAATGCGCACGGGCGAGGGCAAGACGCTGATGTCCACCCTGCCGGCGTATTTGAACGCGCTCTCCGGCGAAGGCGTGCACGTCGTCACCGTCAACGAATACCTGGCGCAGCGCGACGCGGACTGGATGGGCCCGGTATTCCGCTTCCTGGGCCTCGAGGTGGGGGTGATCAAGAACGCCCAGTCTTCCGATGAGAAGCGCGCTGCCTACGCCTGCGACGTCACCTATGGTACGAACAATGAATTCGGCTTCGATTACCTGCGCGACAATCTGGCATTTCGGCTCGAGGACCGCGTTCAGCGCAAGCTCTCGTTCGCGATCGTCGACGAGGTCGATTCGATCCTGATCGACGAAGCGCGAACACCCCTGATCATTTCAGGGCCCGCGGAAGAGAGCACCGAGCTCTACATCAAGATCAATGCGCTGATCCCGCGCCTGACGCGGGCCCCCAGCGAGGAAATCGTGGACCGCGGCGTGCTGGTGAAGCGCGTCGACAGGATCAGCGCGGATCTGCGGGTCGGCGATGTCATTTTGAGCGTCAACGGCTCGAATGTGCACACTGCCGATGAAGTTCTCGCAGCGATCAATGCGTCGAAAACTCCGTCAAAAGCCAAGTTCGAATTATGGCGCGACCGCCGGCTGCATACATGCACTCTGGACATCGCCAAACATGCCGAAGGCAAGAACACCCTGCTCGACGCGCTCGGGATTGCCGCGAGGCATATCACGCCGGAGGAACGCTTTGAGTTCGCGGTGGATGGCGACTATTGGGTCGATGAGAAGCAAAAGCAGGCGACGCTGACGGAGGCGGGGCACCAGCGCGTCGAAGAGCTCTTTTCCGCATCCGGCCTGCTGCGCGAAGGCGAGAGCCTCTACGATCCCACCAATATCCGCCTGATGCATCATTTGAACGCGGCGCTGCGTGCGCATGCCTTGTACAAGCGCGATGTCGAATACATCGTGCGCCAGGGCGAGGTCATCATCGTCGATGAGTTTACCGGCCGCACCATGCAAGGGCGCCGCTGGTCCGACGGTCTGCATCAGGCGGTTGAGGCGAAGGAAGGGGTCAAGGTTCGCGAGGAGAACCAAACCGTCGCATCCATCACGTTCCAGAATTATTTCCGCTTGTACGCGAAATTGTCCGGCATGACGGGTACCGCGGACACCGAGGCCTTCGAGTTCCAGCAGATCTACGGTCTCGAAGTGGTGGTGATTCCCACCCACAAACCGATGATCCGCGCGGACAAGTCCGACCTGGTGTTTCTGTCCGAGCAGGACAAGTTCCAGGCCATTCTCGAGGACATCCAGGAGTGCGTGACGCGCGGCCAGCCGGCGCTGGTGGGCACAACGTCGATCGAAACCTCGGAACGGCTCGCAAAACTCCTGCAAGGCGCGAAGATCCCGCACGAAGTGCTCAACGCCAAACAGCATGAGCGTGAAGCGCACATCGTGGCCGAGGCGGGCAGGCCCGGCGCGGTGACCATTGCCACGAACATGGCGGGCCGCGGCACCGACATCGTGCTGGGCGGCAGCCCGCAGACGCAGATCGACGCCATCGAAAATCCGAACGAAACCGAGCTCAAGCAAATTCACGACGACTGGCGCAAGCGGCACGAGCAGGTGCTGGCGTCGGGCGGGCTGCACATCATCGGAACCGAGCGCCATGAATCGCGGCGCATCGACAACCAATTGCGCGGCCGGTCCGGCCGCCAGGGCGATCCGGGCTCGAGCCGGTTTTACCTGTCGCTCGAAGACAATTTGATGCGCATATTCGGCGATCCGACGCGCATGAAGGCGCTCATGACCCGGGTGGGAATGAAGGCGGGCGAGGCGATCGAAAGCGGCATGCTGACGCGCCAGATCGAGCGCGCACAGCGCCGGGTCGAGCAGCACAACTTCGACGCCCGCAAGCAATTGCTGGAATACGACGACGTGGCGAACGATCAGCGGCGCGTGATTTACCAGCAGCGCACCGATCTCATGAGCGCAGAGGATGTGGCCGAGGCCGTGAAGGGCATCCGCGAGGATGTGGTCTCGGGGCTGGTCGATCAATACGTGCCGGGCGGAGCGCCCGAGGAGCAGTGGGACGCGCCCGGCTTGATCCAGTCGATCGAACGGGACTTCGGCCCGACGCTGCCCATCGACGAGTGGCTCAAGGCCGAAGAGGCCGGCGACGGTTCGGGTTTGCGCAGCAAGATCGTCGCGGCTCTCGAGGAGTCCTACGGCCAGAAAGAAGCCAGCGTCGGCACGCAGGTCATGCGCTACATCGAAAAGGAAGTGATGCTGCGCACGCTCGATCAACACTGGCGCGAACATCTGGCGGCCATGGACTACATGCGGCAGGGCATCTTCCTGCGCAGCTACGCGCAGAAGAACCCGAAGCAGGAATACAAGCGCGAAGCCTTCGAACTCTTCTCCGCCATGCTGGACCGCATCAAGTTCGATACGCTCACCACGGTGTCGAAGATCCAGGTGCGCAGCCAGGCCGAGATCGAACGCGAGGAACTCGAGCGGCAGCAGCGCCTCGCGCGCGCGCTGCGCGCACAGCACGCCGAAGCGGTGTCGCCGATCCAGGCGGTTTCCGGGCCCGGCGGCGGCGGAATCGACCCCCCGCCGCCTTCAGGCAACGTCATGGAAATCGAGCCGCGCTCCATCCCTGAGAGCGCGGCGCCGTTCGTGCGCCCTTTACCCAAGGTCGGGCGCAATGAGCCCTGTCCCTGCGGGTCCGGCCGCAAGTACAAGCATTGCCACGGCACCCTGCAGCAAGCGAGCGGTTGATTCACGTCGTCGCCGCGGTCGTGATCGACGGCGAAGGCCGCGTGCTGATCGCGCAGCGGCCCAAGAAGAAGCACCTGGCGGGCGGCTGGGAGTTCCCCGGCGGCAAACTCGAGCCGGGCGAGGAACGCCTGGCGGGACTGTCGCGGGAATTGCGTGAGGAAATCGGCATTGAGATAGCAAAGCCTCGGCCGCTGATCCGCGTGCATCACAGCTATCCGCGGCGTGAGATTCTGCTCGACGTCTGGGTGGTCCGCCGCTACAGCGGCGAACCCAAGGGGCTCGAAGGCCAGGCGCTGCGCTGGTGCGCCCAACAGGACCTGGCCTCGGCGGATCTACTGCCGGCGGATAAACCCATCGTCGCGGCCCTGCGGCTGCCCGAGCGATTGCAGCAGGTGTTCACTCCCTGGTACGGCATCACCGACTTGAATTCTTTGCGCGAGTCCACCCATCATGGCCGCCTGCGCGGCGTGTTCGTCGATGGCATCGAAAACGCGGCGGCGGCGGTGCGGCTCGGAGCGGATTTTCTGGCGGTGAGGGATGTGCTGGGCGGAGGCGAGCTTAGCGCGCTGTGCGACTCCGTTCCGGCGCCGGTGTTCGCGCGCGGGATCGGGCTGGAGCAGGCGTGGGCGCTGGGCGCGAGCGGGGTGAACGAGATCGGGGAGTAGCGTCAGCTAGGCGCAGGATCCTTCGCGGCTCGCGCACGGCTAATGCGCAGACGGACCAAATCCAGGCGACGCTGCATTTCCGGACTGCCGAACCCAAGAGCATGGATGGCTTCCAGACGGTCGAGCGCGCCGGGACCGGCGTAAAATGTCGAAAGCCATTCCCGCTTTTCGAGTTGCTCCAGGATCGCAGCTACGACCCATTCGCCAAGCGCCTCGCCGGGTGCCATCGAATCGAACCGTTCCAGCGGAGCTAGGAACGGTTCCTTGGGGTCCACTCCTCCGTTCAGGCGAATGGACTCGACCACCTGAGTGAGCGCCTTGACTGTCACGGCGCGCTGACCGAAGTCGTGTGCGACGCGCGCCAAACTCGCGAGCCGCAGGCCCGTGGGTGCCCGCGCGCACAGTGTTCTGAATCGCGAGAAACTGGCCTCGAGCGCGCGGACGCGCTGCGCCATCGACAGCGCCGGGTCGCGGCTGCGCGCATACAGCGACAACGCCCGATCGAGGTCGGCACTGTCCCCGGAGTTCCGAGGCATTCCCCATACGGAGGCGAGCGGCGCTGCGTATGGCAGGTGCGCAAGCGCGTGCCGCCAGTGGTAGCGCTCGCCGGCGTCGTCGCCACCCGCGCCGTCCGCGAGATCCTCGGAGCGCAACAGGACTCCACGCGCCGCGAGCCGGTCGGCGCGAGCCGCATTGCAACAGAATAGGTTCAGGAGGTAGGGGTCCGCCGGCGAGTCGGCGTCAAACGGAACCAGCAGGTTGAGGCTCGGCAACAAACGGTAGGAGGCATAGCCGATTGACTCAAAGTCGCGCACCAGGCCGAAGTTCATCTCGCCGGTGCTTCTCAGTTCGTACTGCACCAGCGGCGAGAGGCTCGCGAAGAAACGGCAGCCACCCTTGACGATATTGGCCTCCTCGCCCTCTGCATCGATCTTGATCAGGTCAATATCCACCCAACGAAAGCGATCCATGCAGTCGTCCAGTGTGACCAACGAAACCTCTTCAGTTTCGCCCTGCGAAGCTGCGCCGTGGATGATCGATCTGAGCTCCGCGTGGACATTGAGCGCAAGTTGCCCGCCGCCCGGCGCGCTCGAGACCGCCTTCTGCACCAACGTCACGTTCCCAAAGCCGTTCGCCGCGATGCCCTGCGCGAGGAACTGCGCCGTGCTGGACGACGGCTCGAATGCCCATACGTGCCCGCTCGCGCCGACTTTCTGGGCCATCGGCAGTGTGTAGGTGCCGTAGTTGGCGCCAATGTCGATGACGTCTTGGCCCGGCTGGAGCAACTGCCGCACAAACGGCAGTTCGTCCTCGAAGAAGTCGTGCTGCTCTCGCAACACGTAGGGAGTGATCAGCTCGAGCGAGTCCGGCACGACGATCCGCACACCATCGATCAGGGTCATTGCGATGGTATCGGACAAGTTCAGTCCTTCTCTTGAGACAGGGAGTGTAAGAAATGAAAATTAACATGCCGCCGCCGCTCTCTCAACAGCCGGACTGTGCAACGCGCGATGAGGATTCCGCGCGGACTGAGCGAGATCGGGGAGTGGCCGGGGGTGCCCGACTACTGGGTCTCTCCGAACAATTGCGATTTGGAATGTGCGACGAGAAGCTTCGAACCGCTCACCGTCAAGTGGTCTCGATCGCGATACAAGAGATCGGGCCGCGGCGTGCTTCTGTCGCCCACGGTCAAGCAACCTCGCTTGTCGCAAAAAAAACTGAGAACCGACACGTACTGAACATTTTCCGCAGCCGCCAGGGCGGACATGGTCGAGTCG
>JBARBX010000061.1:0-3292 GCA_049793535.1 Steroidobacteraceae bacterium
GCATTAGACTGCCCCGATTTTCGCAAAAAAGGTGATGTTCATGAAAATGCGCGCGTCCGAGCTTAGCAGTGCGGCGATTCTGGGGGACGGGTCGCTCAGCGTCGGTTTTCGCAGTGCCACCGATTCCCACACTCTCGAGCTGTCTCGGAAGTCCCAGGAGCAGTTATTGCCCGCCCTTCTGGCGAGCGAACCTGCAAACCTGCAGAAATTCTTCACCGCCGGCGATGTTCAATCGATGCCTCTCAAAGAGGGAATGATGGTTTCCTTTTTCATTGCCGATCGCATCGCGCTTCGGGTTCTCGTGACCGAACCGATTCGCGAGAAACTGCTCGCGCAGCTAACCCAAGTCCCGGCACCGCCGCCCCCGGCGTGAACCCAAGCGCATGGCGGCCCGGGGTCTCATCCTGCAAGCGAGCTATCGTGTCGTCCCCGGTCCGAATGGGGAACGCACTCCGGTTGTGCACCTCTTTGGGCGATTGCAGGACGGCGCAACCTTTCTGGTTCGCGATGACCGGCAGCGGCCGCATTTCTACATCCGGGCGCTCGACGCCGATCGCGCCTGGTCGCTGGGTGCGCCGCAACCGGCCGCGACCGCTTTGCGCAATTTCGCGGGCGCTGCGGTATGCCGGCTGGAAACGCAGACTCCGCAGGATGTTCCGGGAGTGCGGGACCGATTGCACGCGGCGGGCATCGAGACCTACGAGGCCGACGTTCGATTCGCGGTTCGGTACCTGATCGATCGCGCCATCAAGGGCGGCTGTGAAATCGAGGGCGAGTGGCTGCCCGGAGCCGGCGTTGCCCGGATCTATTCCAATCCGGCTCTCAAGCCGGGCCACGTCGATGTCCTGCCGCGCGTGCTGTCCTTCGACATCGAAACCGACGGGGAAGCCGAGCACCTGCTCGCGATCTCCGTGTATGCCCCAGGGGTCGATGAAGTCCTGGTCGTCGACGGCGGCAATCGGCCGATGCCGGAGCATGCGCATCGCTGCAGCGACGAGCGCGCCGCGTTGGACGCCTTCTGCACGCGAGTCAAGGAGTGGGATCCGGATGTGCTCACCGGCTGGAACGTCATCGACTTCGATCTCAGCGTCTTGCAGCGCATCGCCGCCCGCCTGAACCACCCCTTCTTGCTGGGGCGAGAACCGGGGGCGCTGCACGTGCGCAAGGCCGAGGGCTACTTCGGCAGCGGCCGCGCCAGTATTCCAGGACGAGTCGTGCTCGACGGCATCGATCTCTTGCGCGGCGCATTCGTGCGCATGGATGAATATTCACTCGATGCGGTGGCGCGCGAGGTGCTCGGCGAGGGCAAGGCCGTCGCCGGCGACGTCCACGACCGGATCGGCGAGATCCTCCACAACTATCGGCACGACCTCGCCGCCTTTGCCAGGTATGCGCGCACCGATGCCCGGCTTGCGTACGACATCATCGCGCGGCTCGATCTCGTGCGGCTCGCCTGCGCACGCAGCCAACTCACCGGCATGACCCCCGATCGGATCGGGGCGAGCATCGCTTCCTTCGATTTTCTGTATCTGACTGAACTTAACGGGCGCGGCGTCGTCGCGCCGACTGTGCGCGCCGGCGACGAGGCCGTGCACGCCCCCCAGCAAGGCGGCCATGTGCTGGCGGCGGTCACCGGCTTGCACCGCAACGTGTGGGTGTTCGACTTCAAAAGCCTGTACCCCAGCCTCATTCGCACCTTCAATATCGATCCCTTGTCCTATGTCGAGAAGCCGGCGCCGCAGGCCGATCTCATTCGCACGGGAGGTGCCGCATTCGTGCGTACGCCGGGGATACTGCCACGCATGCTCGATGAGCTGTTTCCGCGGCGCGAGGCGGCGAAAAAGTCCGGCGACACTGTGGCATCGCATGCCATCAAGATTCTGATGAACTCCTTCTACGGCGTGCTGGGCGCGCCGTCCTGCCGCTTCTACAACACGGCGCTGGTCAATGCCATCACGGGCACCGGCCGCGAACTGCTGTTGTGGTCGAAGGCCTGGTTCGAGGCTGCAGGGTTCGCCGTGCTGTATGGGGATACCGACAGTGTGTTCGTCGACTCCGGCAGCGAGGATGCGGAGTCAGCGCAGCAAATCGGCAGAGACCTGGCCGCGGCGCTCAATCGGGATCTTGGCCGATATATCGAGCAGCGCTGGCAGGTGGCCAGCCGCATGGAGCTGGAATTCGAAAAGATGTACTTGAAATTGTTCCTGCCCCGCGCCCGCCAGAGCACCCGCGGAGCGAGCAAGCGATATGCGGGTCTGCTCGGGGGTAAGCAGGCCGGGGTCGAGTTCATCGGCATGGAAGTCGTACGCCGCGACTGGACGGCGCTTGCCAGGCAGGTACAGCGCGAACTTTATGAGCGATTGTTCACGGATCAGTCCGTCGATGCCTACCTCGCGCAGGTGGTGCGCCAGGTGAGAAACGGCGAACTGGACGCCGCCCTGGTGTACCGCAAGAACCTGCGCAAGGATACGGATGAGTACACTGCGACCACGCCTCCACATGTGGTGGCCGCCCGCAAATCCACGCAACCATTGGGCCGGCTGATCAGCTACGTCATGACCACCGCCGGAGCGGAACCCTTGGACAATGTGCGTCATCCGCTGGATCGAGAGCACTATGTGCTGAAGCAGGTGAGGCCGGTGGCGGAACCTGTGTTGGAGACATTGGGTCTGAACTTCGAGCGCGTAATCGGCGACAGCCGGCAGCTTGATCTGTACTCGTAACCCCGCCCGGGGTGTCCTTGCGGGCCTGCGGCACTGTGTGTGAACCCACAGCACATAAATTATGTAAGCATTTGTTTATGAACCATTTTATACTACACCTGAAACATCCCCCGCCTTGCTATAGACTGCTCGCGGTTTGCGGGATTCGCGGTACACGAACATTGAGAGCATGCCGAACTTAGACCTCCGGGAGTCCGCGCACTTTCTGCGCCGCCGACAGATCCTCCAAGGCGCGATTGCCGCAGCCCTGCCGGCGAGCTTATGGACCTGCGGTGCGGGGAAGGGACCCGGCGCCTTGTTGGTCGGCGGCTTGCCCGTGACGTGCAATCTCACGCTGCCGGTCGCCTGCGTGGCCCGGGCCGCCGCCAATGCCGCGGGCAAAGCGGCGGTGCCGAAATTTGCATACGAGTACAGCAAGTACAGCGGCTGGCCCGAAGTCAAAGAGTCGCTGATGGCGGGGCGGATCCAGGCCGCCTATATGCTGGCGCCGCTGGTCATGGACTTGGCCGACAGGAAAATACCGCTGAAGATCGTCTCGCTCGGTCATCGATCCGGCGCCGTCATCATGG
>JBARBX010000062.1:0-5760 GCA_049793535.1 Steroidobacteraceae bacterium
TACACAGGATCCGAAGTCGCGAGCGCTGCTGTAGACCGGATCCGCGTGACGGTAGCTCAAGTAGGCCGTGACATTGCCTTGTCCTTCGGCGAAGTTCGTTCCCATGATCACGTCGAAGTTTTTGTTGCGCCCGTCCTGAACGCTGCCCGTCGCCGGGGTGGCGCCAAACTGATCCGCCAGGCCTTGTACCCAGGTGTTGTGGTTGTTGTGGTCGTTCTCGCCCACCTGCCCGTCGACCTCGAAGCCTTGGAAGTTCTTCTTCATGATGAAGTTGACCACGCCGGCGATGGCATCCGAACCATAGGCCGCGGACGCGCCGCCCGTGACCACTTCCACGCGCTCCACCAGGCCGACGGGAATTTGGTCAAGATCCGGTGCCGGCTCTGCGATGGCGGTGTTGGGTGAACCCACGCCAAGCCGAACGCCGTCGATCAGCACCAGGGTGCGGGCGGGCCCCAAGCCGCGCAAGTCGGCGGTGGCTACGCCGCCGGCCGTTGTCAGGCCGGAGGTGGTGTTGCCCAGATCCTGACCGAGCTCGTTGCTGAAGATTTGCGGTAGCTGGTTGATCAGATCGGTGATGTCGGTTTTGCCGGATACCTTGATCGATTGTGAGGAGATGGCCAGGATGGGGCTCGTGCTCACTTCATTGGGAGAGGCGATGCGCGATCCGGTAACGACCACTTCTTCCAAGACGGTTTCCGTCTGATCCGCGGCTGGCTTGGGCGTGAGCTGCGCAACCGCAGTCTGCGCAACAGCAGTCTGAGCACTGGCGGGCATTCCTATGGCGGTAATGCACACACAGGTCGACAAGACAATTGCAAATCGCTTTATAAACGGCGTAACACTAAGCAGCTTCCCCATTCTCACTGTAGTTTCTCCCGAAATGGTTCATACGCATCAGCGCGCTTGCACTCGCAAAACCACAAAAACACGCGTTGTGGTGTCACAACATACAAAGCACACGGACACCGCCCTGATGCGATACACAATAGCCAACGGCAAAATGACGAGTACGAAAATGGGATGATGGGCGCCGGCAACGTGATGAGCGGCGCCGATTAAGGGACGAACATGCCGGGACCGGCCGCGCGTTCAACCAGTGCGCGATTTGTTAGCGTCGGGAACTTGTTTCCATGCGGCTGCGACCGGAGCGGCGGATTGCGTAGACGCAACGAAACAATGAACAACCCATATGAGCCAGCAACGGAGCGAGCCGTACGGGCTTTCGCTGTTGACCACGTACCGACCGGTTGGTATGCTTCAAACATGATTCCACAACCTACGGCGCCGTCCCCTTCCGGCGGTGCGCGCAGCAAGCTTCTCGATGCGGCCGTCTCCATCATCCGCGAGAAGGGTTACGCCGCGACATCCGTCGACGAACTCTGCGCCAGTGCCGGCGTGACCAAGGGCGCATTCTTTCACCACTTTCCAAGCAAGGATTCGCTCGCGGTCGCCGCCGCGAACCGTTGGTCGGAGTTGAGCGCTGCGCTTTTCGCTGCCGCTCCCTACCACCGATTCGACGATCCGCTTGATCGGGTTCTCGGCTACCTTGATTTTCGAAAGGCCATATTGCGCGGCGCGGTTGCAGAGTTCACCTGTCTGGCCGGTACGATGATTCAGGAAGCCTACGCGACCCACCCCGAGATACGGGACGCATGCGATGAATGCATCGGCAGTCATACCGCCGGAGTCGAATCCGACATTGCCGACGCAATGAAGCTTTACCACGTGCGCGCGCCGTGGACCGCTGCCAGCCTCGCGCTGCACACGCAGGCCGTGCTGCAGGGCGCGTTCATCCTGGCGAAAGCCAAGGGCAACTCCCGGGCGGTCGAAGCGAGCATCGACCACCTACACCGCTATGTCGAATTGCTGTTTCGTCGCCCGAGGAAGAAGGCCGGGAATGTAAGGAGAAATCAATCATGAGAAAGAGTGCAATATCGCGCCGGACCATGCTCGAGGCAGGGGCCTGCACGCTAATCGGCGCAGCGGGCATCCGGCAAATGGCGGGCGCGCGCGCCATGGCCGGGCTGAGCCCGGCAAGCGAAGAAACCATCCGCAAATACTATGCGGCATGGGAGCAGAAAGACTGGCGCCCGATCGACATCCTGCTGACGGACAATTTCACGTTCACCAGCGCAAACAACGACGACCACATCAGTAAGAGCACCTTCAAAACGCGCTGCTGGCAGTCGCAGATTGATTTTATCGAGCGTTTCGACCTGCAACACGTGATTGGCGACGGCAACGATGCGTTTGTGATGTACGTTTGTCGGACCAGGAACGGCAAGACGTTCCGCAACGTGGAGTATTTACGGATTAGAGACAACAAGGTGGACGCCATCGAGTGCTATTTCGGTGCGCAATCCAGCTTTCCGTCCGCAGTGAGCACCGGGCAGAGGTAGCACCCGGTGGCCCAGCCGTGAAGATATTGGTGGTAGATGACCAAGCCCATGCGCGAGACAACCTGATTGGGCTGTGTGAGCGCAGCGACGATGTACAAGTGGTCGGCGAAGCCGCCTGCGGCAGAGCGGCCATCGACGCGGCGGGCGCCCTCAACCCGGACCTCATGCTCCTGGATGTGGAGTTGCCCGATATGTCCGGCTTCGAGCTGTTGCGAGCCGTGGGGGCGCAGACCCGTCCTTTGGGCATCATGGTTTCCAATTGCGCCGATCACGCGATCAGGGCCTTCGCGGAAGGCGCCATTGATTATTTCATGATGCCGGTGAGCGCAGAGCGATTTGACCTGGCAATGGCGCGCGCCCGTCGTCGATTCAATCGCGCGCTCCCCAGGAACCGTCACGTTACGTCGGAATTACCGGAGCCCGGCGCCACGGTGGCGGTTTCTCCCCGGTTTTTGGTGGGTGAACGGCAACGGCGGCTGTATCCTCTCGATCCGAAGTCGATCGACTACATCGAGGCGGACGGCAACTACGTGACCCTGCGCGCCGGCAAGCTGGAATATCTGCGCCGCGATTCCATCAAGCGTCTTTCGACGCAGCTTGCAGGGCTTGGCTTTATCCGCATCGAGCGGTCACTGCTGGTAAATGCGGCCGCGGTGTCATATGCCGAAGTGTCAGGCCATGGGACCTTTGTGTTGACTCTAAACTCCGGCGTCTGCCTGCATTCGAGTCCTGCCCACCGCAATTCGATTTTGCGCGTAATCCCGCTGCCGGCCTTGTCGAAGCGCTACCGAGGCAATGAGTCTTAGCTCCAAGGCTATTTCAGGAAAGGCGGGGTTGATCACGACGGCAGCTTGATTTATCCCAAAATGCTTCCGCCCGTTTGCGGCACTGCTAATTTCAAAGGATGAGATTGGCTGACCGTATCGCGCAATGTCGAACTCCGTTCATCGTTCAGAACACGAAGGATGGGTCCGTCACACGATTGAACAGCGCGGCCGCATTCTCCACTGACATCGGCGGCTGCGCGACGCGATACGTGCTAAGCGATGAGCTGACGCGTTTGTGCACGGCGCTCGCCTATTCGAAGGGGGCGAGCACACTTGCCTGTGCGGACCTTTTGCACATACCGGCGGAGCGCGTATGGGTCGAATGGACCGAGGCTCCCTGGCGCAACGAGCTTGCCCGTTACGGTTTCAAAGGTGCTCTTCACCCAACTTGCTTGGGCCGCCGGGGTGTCTTCATTCAGTCGACGCCCCAGGGGCGCCGCGGTCTATTGAGAACGTTCTGGGCAAGCGGCGAGTCTGAAATGAGCGTCCTTTCCAGCAGCATGGAAGCCTACTTCGATTTTGATACCCAAGAAGGCGAGGATCCCGAGGTCTTCGGCCGACAGCAAGGATCTTCGATTTGCGTATCGGATGATACCGTCGGGGATGCGGATATCCTGCGGCGCTGTTTCCGATTCCGTTTCGAGCGCTCCTGGCAGGATTACTACGAGAGGGCACAGTTGACCTCCGTACAGGCCACCGCCGTCGCTCATCACGCACTGGGTACGATAGCGATCGATATACCCGTGCTGCTGGCATTCTTTTTACTGCTCGCTACTCGTCCCGGCCTGCCGCGGCGGCCTCTGATGCTCGAGCGCCTCAACAAAGCCCGGGCAAAGTGCGGAAAATCGACGCTTCTGGAACAGACGGAGGTCTTTGCCCCTCTTCTGCCGGAGTACAGATCCGAGTGCGGCGGCGGTTCAGGCGCGTCGCGGCGAGCGTGCAGGCTCCACCATGTGCGCGGCCATCTTGTGCGACGTGGCAGTACGCTGTTCTGGCGGGTCCCGCACCTGCGTGGCAGTGCGCGCGCCGGATCCGTTCGGATCCGCACGGTCACTTGGCTCTTCGATCCATCGAATTCCGCAGCGCGCATCGGCGGCCGGGCCGCTGCCCTTACGGGCATGGGCTGAGCTTCGCAATGGAGCGATCCGCCAGGGCCGCCATCAAGGATGCAACGTCGCCAATCCGCGATCCCAGCAGCGAGGGCAGGATCTCGCAGGCCGCCGCCGCCTGCGGCAGCGCTTCGTCGGCCACGACCTGACGCGCCGGTCCCAAGATGCGCTCTCCCAGCGCCACCGCGAGGGAGCCGAGAACGATCAGCTCTGGATTCAAAGCGTCGATCAGCAAAGCCATTCCCTGACCCATGCGCCGCCCCGCCTCCCTCGCCACATGGAGGCCATCGGCATCGTCGGAGAGAATGGTCTCCACCAGATCGCGGATCGGCGTTTCGAGGGGCCAGCGCGACGGATACAATCGATTCGCGAGCAGTACCAATCCCGCCCCGGAGGAGAATGCTTCCCAGGAGCCCCGCTTGCCGAAGCCGACGGGCCCATCTTCCGCCAAGCGCCAATGCCCGACCTCTCCGGCAGTATCCGAGGCGCCGTGAAGCACTTCGCCGTTGACGACGAAGCCGGCGCCCAATCCGGTACCAAAAGTTAAGAAAATGAGGTGGCGCAGGCCGGGACGGGCCTTCCCCACCCCAAAATGAAACTCCGCCAGCGCTCCGGCATTCCCGTCGTGCTCGACGAAGACTGGCAGCCCGGGAAATGCGGCTTCGAGGCGATCCTTCAACCGGACTTGGTGCCAACCGGGCAGATGCGGCGGATTCAGCAGGACGCCTTCCCTGATTTTCAGCGGGCCGCCGACCGAGACGCTGAGTGCGGCAACCTCACGGCCCTCGGAACGGGCAAGTTCCAGCCGTGATGCCACCATCGCCGCGACGGCCGGGAAGCGCAGGTCAAACGGTTCGCATGCCAGCGTCGGCATCTCCTCGCGCGCCAGAATGGCTCCCGCGGCGGTCCCCTCCACGCAGGCAAGCTTGGTGCCGCCAATGTCGAGGCCGACGATGGAGCGCGGCGGACGGGTCAATCCAACGTCCGATAGATGCGCTCGTCATAGAGAGCACCCAACATCGGGTTGAGCGCTTCGCGATAGCTTCGAGTGGCGGCAGCCCGCTGGTGCGCCTCCAACGCCTTCGCATCCACCCATCTCTCGATGACGGTCAGATGATTGGCGTGCGGCGGCAGCGTTTGCAGCACTTCCAAACCCAGGAGACCCGATTCAGCGCGAGTGGCCTCGATATAACTCTTGGCGATTCGCTCGTAGTCCGCCAGGAACGTCGGAATCACGTCGACGTGAACCAAGAGCGTCATGGCATTCTTGCCGTCGGCCATCGGCGGGCCCGGTGAATATGCGCTCTGCACGCGCACGTCCATCGGAGCGAGCTCGAGCGGCTGCAAGTCCCGGCGCAATCGCGCGATGGCCGCCGCATTGCGGTGACCCTCGTAGGCGGCGCCGTCGCGCCAGTGCTCGAC
>JBARBX010000063.1:0-7129 GCA_049793535.1 Steroidobacteraceae bacterium
ATGCAGTTCAAGTCGACTACGACAAGGATTGCGCAGATCGGTAGCGAGCTTGGGGTGTCTCATGTCCTGGAAGGTTCGGTGCGCCGGGTAGGGGAGCGCGTGCGCATCACCGCCCAGCTCATCCGGGTCAGCGATCAATCGCACCTGTGGGCGCAGAGCTACGAGCGGGGCCTTCACGATGTGCTCGAGGTGCAGGCGGAAGTGGCGAGGGCCGTTGCCCGGGAAATCCAAATCACGTTGACCCCGCATGAGCAACGCCGCTTGGACGGCGACAAGACGCGGTCGATCAATTCGCAGGCGTACGAGTTGTATCTTCGGGGTCGCCATTTCTGGTACCGGCGTACGGAAGAAGGCATTCGCAAGAGCATTGAGTGCTTCGAAGAAGCACTGCGGTACGATCCAAGCTTCGCGGCCGCCTACGACGGGATCTCCGATGCCCATACGATGCTCGCCTGCCGAGGTATGACTCCCGCCATCGAGTCGTTCCACAAAGCCAAGGCTGCGGCTAGACAAGCGGTGCGGTTGCAACCCGAGCTCGGGGAAGGATATGCGTCGCTCGCCCACGTGCGCTTGCACGACTGGGATTGGGTGGCCTTAGAGAATGATTTCCGGCAAGCAGTAGAACTCGATCGCGGCTACGCCATCGCACACTACTGGTACGCGGAATACCTCATGGCGATGGGCAGGACTCGGGAAGCGGTCGGTAGAGTGGAACACGGCCTGGAGTTGGATCCGCTGAACTCCGTGATCAACGCCTCGGTTGGAATGATTCGCTATTTGGCTCACGACTACGATGGGGCGCTGCTAGCCCTGCGGCGAGGCCTCGAAATCGACCCCACCCACTACGTGTCATATCTGCGCACGGGGCTCGTGTGCCTGCAGAAGAACTTGCCCAACGAAGCGATCGACGCAATGCGGCAGGCGGTGATGCATTCCGGGGGCAGTACCGAGGCTCTGGCGGGGCTGGCGCAAGCGCACGCTGTCACTGGAGACAAGCTTGCTATGGAGGGGATCGTGAAGGAGCTCGGCGAAAGTGCTGACCGCTATGTTTCGCCATACAACATCGCAAGAGTCTATGGAGCGATCGACGACAAGCCACGAGCGCTCGAATGGCTGGAGAGAGCCTATCGGGAGCACAACCCCGATCTCATCGAGCTGACGCGCGAGCCCTCGTTCGCGGGCCTGCATTCCGACGCGAAATTCCGCGAGCTGGTGCAGCGAATCGGCTGGCGCAGTGTGGCCGCTGACTGACTGACACGAAGACCGATGCGTTGACCGAGCGCCAGTTCTCGACATCGGCTGGAGCGGAATTGATGGTTTCCATGTCGTTTCTGCTAGTGATGTGGCCGGTGAACCCGAAAGTCGATCGCGCTTGACTCCCTCCGCCTGAATCGCGGGTTGCGACCCCAAGGGGTCCCGGGACTGCAGCACCGCGGCGGTCAGTAAGATCACGACCAGACGCAGGCCGATTTCCCTGCGCCACAGGCGCCTGCTGGTGCTGCGCTTCGCGCCCACAGCGGCGACTGCTCAGTAAGCAACAAACAGCAGATGGATAAGTTACCGATCGGCTTTGGGGGCACCCTCTGAATCCGTACTCACCGAGGAATTGCTTGGGATCCCGGCACTCTCCTCACTGGTCGGTTGTTCGCGCAGCAATGGCACGAGGATTCTGTTTAGCGCGTCCAGATCAAAAGCCCCAGCCTTCGCGTATCGCAGTATGCCGCGCCGATCGATTACATAGTTCGTCGGAACGCCAGTCATGACGCGGTAAGGCCCTCGCATAGAGCGAGCCATGGGAAAGCGAACCGTGGCGGCAAGTGGTTTGAGCGATTTCAGGGGCGCGGAGTCTTCCGTTGTGACGGCGACCACCCGGAGTCCATGAATCTGCTGAATGGCGAAGTATGTATCCAGCAGCGGCAACTCTCTTTTGCAGGGGGTGCACCAGGTTGCCCAGAAGTTAATAACCAATACCTGGTCCTTAAAGTCCGCCAAGCTCAGCTTCTTGCCATCGAAAGTGGTTACCGCGAAATCTGGCGCCGGCTGACCAACCACTGGTCCCTTGGCGAGGCCCAGCATCGGGACGCACAACACAAAGATAATAGTGAATGCCATGCGCTGTTTCAGCGTCATTGAAGCTTCCCTGCTCAGCGAACGTACCCCAATAGAAGATTCGAATTGTGCCTGAGATTCCGCTGAGCTACCGCATTTGTTACGGTACTTGGCAATTGCGGCGACGCTGACAAATGCGACTCCGGTGCCACTGAGTTTGAAGAGTGCGGTTGCGTTGAATCCATGTATTCGCCTAACAATGAGGTTGAGCGACGCGGGGCTTCGCCAACGTCAAACGGAGCTGATTTATCCCAATCATCGACCTACTCCTTAGCCCAACGAAGACGCGGCCCCGTGGTCGCTCGAGCCGATTGTTAGACGGACGGAGTACAACCATTGGGTCGCACCACTCTTTCAGTCGACGCCGGATATTTCAACAATTTTTCAGACGGTCGCCGCGGCCGGAGCACGAGTTCGCCTCCACAATTGGGGCATCGATACTGCAGCCTGGTCTCAGCACATGCGTCGCAAAACGTGCATTCAAACGAGCAGATACGGGCTTCCGCCGAGTCAGGCGGAAGATCACGACCGCAGCACTCGCAATTGGGTCTCAGTTGAAGCATGGCGATGACCTTTCTAGAGCCGTCTAACTTTTAGCTAGGCGACGAAATCGACGTTTGGGCGTGACAAACACCGAATGACATGCATCTCTCCTTGTGCCACGGCTGGATTCCTAGACATCAATGTTAGTCAGCTTACCGCAGCCTGCGAATGGCCGCTTCGCGGCCACCGTCCGCCGTTGGCCGATCAGCGACCAATTTGCTTCTCCGAACCCGCCGTTCAGTGAGACGAGCTCAAGGCCGCCGGCATCCCGCAAATCATGACCCGAAGCCGTCGGATGCGAATAGCGGCTTTTACGCCATCCAGAGCAAGGTCGACCCTGTTTGATGATTCGGCGAGACGCTTGGCATTCCGGTTAGCACCTTATTGCGATCGGTAATGGTCGAGACAACGCCGGTATTTACATCAAGTCGTTTAATCACCATGT
Source organism: Steroidobacteraceae bacterium (assembly GCA_049793535.1). Lineage (GTDB taxonomy): Bacteria > Pseudomonadota > Gammaproteobacteria > Steroidobacterales > Steroidobacteraceae > Bog-1198. Next base: position 3,098 of record JBARBX010000063.1, read on the forward strand.
CCTGGGCGTCCAGCGCATTTAAACGAACGTCGCAAGCACTGCAACCTTAGCGATCTTCCGGATGCAGTTGCCCGCAGATGACTTGTTGCGGTCTTTGACCTACGGGCTTCGTGAGGGGCGGCCCAGGACGGGGCGGCCGGTTGTCGCGCCGCGGCGACAGGCACCGCTCCAACGATCCGGTCAACCCGGAGTAAAATCGCGCGTTGTAGCCAGGTGGCCGACCCCGAGGAGATCCCCATGTTGCAGTCAACCCACACCGAAATGGCGCCGCCGCCTCCCACTGCGGGAACATCCAGGCGGCCGATTCTGATCGCAATCGGAATTGCGTTGTCCGCCCTGCTCGTGGGCTGCGACGACGACTACGGCGACCGCGGCATTTGCTACTCCTGCGGCATCACTCCGACCGAGATCTCGAAGGGCGTCGTCGCCGCCGACTTCACCGGCGCGGGCTTCCCGGACGTCGTCGCCTTGAGCTCGATTCTTCCCCCGCAGGCACCGAACGCCTCCAATCTGAAGACCTACCTATCGACGGCCGCCGGCGTATACGCCGCGCCGACGCTGACCGCGGACGGAAACAATCCCTTGTACCTCGCGAGTGCGGATATCAATGGCGACGGATTGATGGACGTGGTCTCCGCCAGCTACGACGATGGTGTGCTCGCCGTGTTTTTCAATGACAAGGCGAGCCCGGGCACCTTCAACACACCGCTGGTACTCACCAGCCCCGGCGCCTCGCAGGTCGTCATCGCCGACATGAATGGGGACGGCATGCCGGACCTCCTCTCCGCGGACTTCAATGTGTCGCTGTTCATACAGACCTCCGCGGGAACCTTTGCCGCACCGATCTCGCTCTATTCCGGCGGCGCCAATTGGGTGGCGGTCGGGGATCTCAATGGCGACGGCGCCCCCGATGTGGCACTCACCGATGCGGTCAGCGTCAAAGTCCTGATGCATACGGGCGCCGCCTCGGCGACGACGTACGCAGCTCCAGTCACCGTATTCACTCCCACCACCAACTACAACGTCCAGGGAGTGAACATCATCGCCATCGCCGATGTGAACGGCGACGGACTCAACGACCTCGTGATCACGGATCCGGGCCCGACCGGCGGCGCGGCACCGACCGTGAACGTACTGCTGCAAGATCCGAGCAATCACGGCAGCTTTCTGGCTCCCGTGAGTTACCCCATTGCCGCACAGGATCTGCCTCAGTCCATCGTGCTCAAGGACCTTCAGGGTTCGGGCAAGCTCGACATCGTCATCGGCGGCCGACAAAACGTGACCGTGCTGCTGCACGATCCGGCGAACCCCGGTAAGTTTCTGGCAGCGAGCATTTATCCGGCTGCGGGCGCGAACGAGATCGCGGTCGCCGACATCAACGGCGACGGCAAACCCGACATCGTGGTCAGCAACGGCGTGACGAATCCGATTCAAGCGGGGGTGGTGTCGACGCACCCCGGCGTATTGCTGCAAAGTGCTACCGCCCCGGGCACCTTCGGGATGCTGCAAGACCTGCCCTAGCGCGGCCCGGGCCGGCCCGATCCAGCGAGACAGGCGCCTAATTCATGTAGGGCTGGCTCTCCACCTCGCGCGCCTCTTGATTGTTTCCCTGGGCGCGCAAGGCTTCCGCCAGCAGACGTCCCGCCTGCCTGCGTGCGCCGGGATCGCCGCTCGCGAGCGCCAGCGCCTTGCGGCCGCAGCCCTCGGCCTGATGAGGGTCGCGTTCCGCCAGCCGCACCCGTCCCAGCTCTATCCACAGCAGGGGATTGTTGGGTTCGATGCGCAGCGCTCGATCGAGCGTCGACGAGGCGCCGTCCAATTCGCCGTGGGCGAGCAGCGTCCGCGCCTGCGTCACGAGCGATAGTGTGGCGGGCGAAAGAATATTCTGACGCGGCGGCGGCGCGGTGGAAGCGGGCGAGCCCGGGGCGCCCGGCGATGACGCATTGGGCGTGGATGAATTGGCCGCGGACGAACTCGTCGTGGATGGGCTCGGCTGCGCGAGTCGCGCCGAAGCCGCGCAGCCGCCGAGCAGCGCAGCCACGGCGAGTGCGAGGGCTAGCGTCAGTGAATGATGCGTTTGAACCATGCCTTGATCTTGTCACTCACCGGAGCCGATGGCGAGGAAATGCAATCGGTCTTGCGCGGCAGCACCGTGTCCTTGGGCAGAGACACCAGGACTGCATCCGGACTGCAGTCCGGGGTCGTCTCGAGCCCATCCAGGTATCCGATCCAGCGGTCCTCGACCAGTTCCGGGGCGACCGGTTCGAACGAGGCAGACTTGAGTTTCGCGAGTGTATCGGCCCACACGGGCAGAGCGCCCGCGGCCCCGGTGAGTCCGGTGGCGCGGTTGTCGTCGTAGCCCACCCACACGACGGCGACATAGCTGCCGGTGAATCCCGCGAACCAGCTATCGCGGGTGTCCGAAGAGGTACCGGTCTTGCCGGCCACCACCGTGCCCCGCGGCAGGTGACTGGGAGCGTCCCGGCCCGTGCCGCGCGTGGTGACCAGCGTCAGCATGCGGTCGAGCTGGTAGACAGCGGCCGGCGGCGCCACCGCCTCCACCTGCACCTTGAAGCTCTTGAGCGGCCGGCCTTGCTCGTCGAGTACCGCGCGCACCGCGCGCAATCGGGCGCGAAAGCCGCCGTTCGCCAGCGACGTATACACCTCCACCACCTCGAGCGGCGTCATCTCGACCGTGCCGAGCAGCAGCGACGGATTGAGCGCAGGCGCCGATTCGAGCCCCAGTTTCTGCAGCGTCCCGACCACCCGTGGCAGTCCGATATCGAGCCCCAGCCGAACGGTCGCCAAATTCATGGACTCGGCCAGCGCGCGCGCCATCGGCACCCGGCCATAGACCTGGTGTTCGAAGTTCTGCGGCGCCCAGATGCTGCCGTCGCCGAGCTTGAGCTCGATCGGTGCATCCTCGATCATCGTCGCCGCGTTGTAGCGGCCGGTTTCGATTGCGGCCAGGTACACCGCGGGCTTGACCAGCGAGCCGATCGGCCGGCGCGCATCGAGCGCGCGGTTGAAGCCGTCGGCCCCGACTTCGCGGCCGCCCACCACGGCAACGACATCGCCGCTGCCGGGTTCGGCGACGATCACCGCGCCTTCCAGGTGTGAACCGCGCACCCGGCTCGCGGCATCGAGACGCTTGAGGTTCGAGGTCAGTGCGAGCTCCGCCGCCGCCTGGGCGCGCGGGTCGAGGCTCGTGTATACGGCGAGACCTGCGGCGGCGAGATCCGCTTCGGCATAGTCGCGTTTCAAGTGCCGACGCACCAGATCGAGATAGGCCGGCACGTAGCTGCCGCCGGGAGGCTTCAAACCCAGTGGATTCGCGGCGGCGCGTTTGGCGGCCGCCGGGTCGATGACATGCGCATCGGCGAGTTCTGCCAGCACGAGGTTGCGCCGCGATCGCGCCCGGTCGGGATGCTTGCGCGGATCGTAGAAGGACGGTCCCTTGACCAGCCCGATGAGCAGCGCCATTTCATCGACGTCGAGTTCGGCGAGGGGTTTAGCGAAGTAGTACTCGCTGGCGAGGCCGAAACCGTGGATGGCGCGCGCGCCGTCCTGGCCGAGATACACCTCGTTGAGATACGCGACCAGAATCTCCTCCTTGGAAAAATGCGCCTCGAGCCGCAGGGCCATGATGGCTTCGGTGGCCTTGCGCCCAATCGTCTGCTCATCCGACAGAAAGTAATTCTTGACGAGTTGTTGCGTCAGAGTGCTGCCGCCTTGTACCACCCGTCCGGCCCGCAGGTCGGCCCAGAGGGCCCGCAGCACGCCGACCACATCGACGCCGGGGTGCTCGTCGAAGCGACGATCCTCGATCAGTTTGATGCCCGTTCGCAGCAGGGGCGGCACGTCGGCGGGTGCGAGCACCAGGCGATCCTCGCCGTGGATGGGGAATATGCTGCCGACAATCGGCGGATCGAGGCGAAATACCGGCAACTCGGCGCCATTGGCGTAGCGAAGGTCGATGATCGAGCCGCTGCCGGCGCGGATCGATACTCTTGCGGGCTCGCGCAGCTCATC
>JBARBX010000064.1:0-10529 GCA_049793535.1 Steroidobacteraceae bacterium
CTCTATTTGCAGGCCGGCGGCAAATTGCGCTTGGGCTCAGCCGAGGGCGCGGCTGCCGATGTCGAAACCTATGTATCCGATCCGGCGAAGCCCGTCCCCTACCGGCCTCGGCCCATCCACATCGGTGGTGAGGACGGTGAGACGAATTGGCAAACCTGGCTGGTGAGCGACCAACGGGACGCGGCGTCGCGTCCGGATGTCTTGAGCTTCAGCACGGCTGTGCTGCAAGAACCGGTGAAGATCAGCGGTGAGCCCATTGCCAATCTCATCGCCGCAACCTCGGGTACCGACGGCGATTTCGTGGTGAAACTGATCGACGTCTATCCGGATGAAGTCGGCCGCGAGCCCAAGATGGGCGGCTATCAGCTAATGATATCCGCCGACATTCTGCGCGGAAGATATCGAGAGTCGCTCAGCGAGCCGAAGGCCATACCGCCCGATCAGAAGCAGGTCTACCGCTTCGCGTTGCCCACCGCCAATCACGTGTTCCTGCCCGGGCACCGCATCATGGTTCAGGTGCAATCGAGCTGGTTTCCGGTGTACGACCGAAATCCGCAAACCTACATCGACAATATCTTCTTCGCCAAGCCGGCGGATTACAGAAAAGCGACCATCAAGATATTTGACGGCGGATCGAGTGCGAGCTTCGTCGAGTTGCCGGTGGTGCACCACTGACCTTTACTTGTTCTCCCCCTCGTGCTTCTCGTTCTTCTGCGGCTTGGGATGCTGCTGCGGTTTTGGCTGCTGCGCTTTGGCGCCGGGCGGTTGCCCATGCGGTTGTCCATTCGCGTGCTGCTGCGCGTTCCCTGGCGGCTGAGCATTCGGTGCGAAGCCGCGCGCGCCGACCACTCCCGGCGCATTGAACGCAGCCGGCCGCGGTGTGGCGGCGATGGCAGGGTGACCTCCGTTGGCCCTCGCGGCCAGCGTCGGATTTCTTGCCGCTTGTTGAATGTGTTGCTGCTGCATCGGCGTCGCCGCTATACGCCGCTCCTGGCCGAAGGCTCGCTCTTGGGGGGTCGGCACGGCGGCCACGCCATGCGGCCCACCGTTGTAGCTCACCTTGTTGACGGTGATGTTGTTCACCACCGTCTCGTTATAGGTGTTGTGAATGACCGCGACATTGACGTTGACCACGGCCCGGTTGTACACGAAGCCATTGCCGGCCCAGCGTCCGCCCACGAAGCCCACGCCGCCATAGCCGTAACCGTAATTCACGCCGCCGTAGAAACCGACGTGCGGTCCCCAGTAGCCGGCGTGGAACAGGTAGACGCCGCCCACGAAGCCCCAATAGCCAGGGGTCCACAGCACACCGACTTGCGGAGGCTGAACCCAGGTTCCGGGCACCCAGTAGTATCCCCCGCCGCCCCAGGCCCAGTAGCCCGGCGTCCACAGGTAACCCTCCGAGGGACAGGGGGGCTGATCGTAATCCGGCAAGGGCGGAGGCGGCTCATTGGCCTGCACCGGCTCGCCCGCCGGTTCCGCGTAGGCCGGTTGCGCATAGGCCGGTTGCGCATAGGCTGGCGGCGGTGGGGGCGGCGGTGGCGGCGGCGCGTAGACGCGCGCCGGCTGTGCCGTAACGACGCAGCCGCCGAGCAGAATTGCGCCCGACAGTGCCAACAACAAGGCGCCCGCCAGGGGCAGCGCGATACGATTCGATTTCTTAGGTTTGCTCATGGTCACCCGCCGATTGATTTGTTCCTGAAGCGTACGCTCGTCCGCCGTTGATAAAACATATAACGTCACAGTCTGAAGATCGGCTGGATCGTGAAGGGAATGTAACGCGCCCAGGTGACGCCGCACGGCGACAGGGTTGCATTTAACCGGCGGGTGGGGGGCGAATCGCCCGGTACCTGGAAAGGTACCGGGCTGCCGCAGTCCTAACTGTCGATCGTGCGTTTGAATGTTTCTGGCAGGTAGAGAAGGCCGAGAATCAGAGTCGCACCCGCGACGACGATGGGATACCACAGTCCGTAGTAGATATCGCCGGTCGCGGCCACCATGGCGAAGGCGGTGGTGGGGAGGAACCCCCCGAACCAGCCATTGCCGATGTGATACGGCAGCGACATGGCGCTGTAGCGGATTCGCGCGGGGAACAGTTCCACGAGCAGTGCCGCGATCGGGCCGTACACCATGGTCACGTAGATCACCAGCACGAACAGGATCAAAACCACCATGGGCTTGTTGATGGCGGCCGGATCGGCTTTGTCGGGGTAGCCGGCCGCCGCAAGGACGCCCTTCACCTCCTTTTGGAACGCCGCGATCGCCGCCTTGCGCTCCTTGCCCGTCACCAGCTTGGGATCGGGAGCGGTCAGCGTGGAGGAGCCGCTGCGAATTTGGGCAATGGTGCCCGGCGCGGCATCCTGCCTCTGATAGGAGATTCCCGCCTTCGCGAGGAAGCTCTTGGCGATATCGCAAGAGGTCGAATCGAAGGCGTTCTTGCCGATGGGGTCGAATTGGAACGAGCACTGCTGCGGATCCGCTATCACGGTCACCGGGGCCGCGGACTGCGCGGCAAACAGCGCCGGATTCGCGTAGCGGGTCAGCGCCCCGAACAACGGGAAGTAGGTGAGCAGGGCCAGCAGGCAACCCACCATGATGATGGGCTTGCGTCCGATCTTGTCGGACAGCCAACCGAAGAAGATGAACCCGGGGGTGGCCAGCACCAGCGCGATCGCGGTCATGATGTTGGTGGTCGCGCCGTCGACCCGCAGCATTCTCTCCAGGAAGAACAGGGCGTAGAACTGCCCCGTGTACCACACCACCGCCTGGCCCATCACCGCACCCAGCAGCGCGATGATCACGATCTTCAGATTGCTCCAATGTGTGAACGCTTCCGACAGCGGCGCCTTCGAGGTGGTCCCCAGGCTCTTCATCTTGAGGAACACCGGGCTCTCGGACAACTGCATGCGGATCCACAGCGACACGGCGAGCAGGAGGATGGAGACGAGGAAAGGGATGCGCCAGCCCCAGGCCTTGAACGCGTCCTCGCCCATGTAGGTGCGGGTGCCGATGACCACCAGCAGCGCGAGGAATAGACCGAGGGTTGCGGTGGTCTGAATCCAGCTGGTGTACAGCCCGCGCTTTCCGGCCGGCGCGAATTCGGCCACGTAGGTCGCCGCGCCGCCGTACTCGCCGCCCAGCGCCAATCCCTGCAGCAGGCGCAGCGCGACCAGCAGCACGGGGGCAATCACCCCGACGCTGGCATAGCTCGGCAGCAGGCCCACCGCAAAAGTGGCGCCGCCCATGATGCTCATGGTGATCAAGAAGGTGTGCTTGCGGCCCACCAGATCGCCCAACCGCCCGAACACCAGCGCGCCGAAGGGCCGAACCGCGAAGCCGGCCGCAAACGCTGCCAAGGCGAAGATGAAACCGGTGACTTCGTTGACGCCGGAGAAGAAATGCGCGCTGAAGATGCTGGCAAGCAGGCCGTAGAGATAGAAATCGTACCATTCGAACACGGTGCCCACGGAGGAGGCGCCGATCACCAGCCACTGGTTGGGCGCGGCCTCCGGCTGGTTGGTCAGTACGGCGGCCGATGATGTGCTAGACATAAGAGCTCCCCTTCCAAGGATTGTATTTATTCCGAGTCCAAACCAGTCTATCGCTTGGGCGGCGCCGCAGTGATGGCCGCCCGCAGTTCCGTGAGCTTCGCCTTGATCACCTTCGCGTTCTCCGGACCCATCCTGATCAGCAACTTCTGACCCGCGGACCGCGACTCGAGCCCCGGATCCGCGAAGGTGTACATGACGTTCGGGCGAATCATGGCGATGGGCTGCGCGGGTTGCGGAGTCGCGAGGAGATGATCGATCACCTGCACCAACCTGTCGTTGAAGTAGCCGTTGGGGTATCCCAGACCCTGATACGCCTCTTGAAACAGCGGATAGAAGTGCACGTACACGGCGGCGAGTTGCCGCATGTCCAGTCTATCGACCACCGCCACCCAGGGTTGGTAGCGCACGAAATTGCGCGGATCCAGGGTGGCGTGCAATTCGTCGCCGTTGACCATGAAGGCTCCGGCGACTGTGCCGGTCGGCCGCTTCTGCAGCGCCGCCTTCGGCCGCGGCAAATTGTCGATGGTGACGACCACGCGCCGCACGACACCGTCCGACAGCCAGTAGTCCGTCATCGCGGCGGCGCCCACCAGTTGGCCGAGCGCGTCGCTGATCGCCGCATCGCTGTCCGCGAGCGTCGGCAACGGACCCTTCAATGCCGCACCCTCGCCTTCGGGCACGGGATGTTGGATTGCCGGTTCGGCAGGCTCCGCGGGCGGAGCCGGCGGCGGCGCCGTGGCGACAGGGGGCGGCGCTGCCTCATGTCGGCTTTGCAAGTAGTACCAGGTTCCCGCCGCGATCAGCACCACTGCCGCCGCCACGCCAATCACCGGCTTGTTGATCACCATCGCCCCGCTCCTCCTCCTAGCCCGATCCCCGCGCCATGCGCATTTGAAGCTCGTGCCGGCGATAGTCGATCACCAGGATGTCCAGCAATCCGAGCGCATCCATGCCGATCAAAATCGCAGGCTGGTTCAGCAGATGCCACTGTTTGAATATGTACATGTCGGCGAATGTGACTCCGGCATCCTCGATCTGGAGGGTCCCGAAGTGAATCGGGGGCATGGCCATGATCTCGCCGTCCTGAACGTCCTTCGTGGCTCCGATGATCTGGTCGCGCTTGCCTCTGAACTCCATGCTGCGGCGAAACAGCGCGCGTTGCAGCGCCAAATTTGCGATGGTCGTTTGACCGCCGGTGTCGATGATGGCCTTGGTGGGCACGTCGCCGACCATCGCACTGACCACGACCAGCGTGTCGTGCAGGGCGAAGAACGGAACGTCCACGAATTCGCGCGAGGATCTCTCATTGCGGGAAAAGGTGATGGAGATCTTATCGTGTCGAAAGTCGATGTAGATGCGTTTGCCCGTCAGCCCCGCGCCTCCGAGTATCCCCTGGGCGCCGCCAAGGGCATCCGGGACGATGGGCAGCGTCGCCGAATCAACCGACAAATCGCCCACGGTGAGCGTATCGACGCGAATCGTCGGCACCGTGGCGAAGCCCGTGACCCCGCGCAGGATCACCGGCGGCGACTGATCGGTCGGCAGTCCCAGCGCGAGGGCGACGAGCGACGTGACGGCGCTATGACTTGCGCCCGTGTCGAGCACCAGACGGAACGGCCCGTGTCCGTTGATCATGACGGGCGCCCAGATGCGGCCAATCTGGTCGCGCCGGGTGGGAGAGACATAACGCGGTTCCGGCGCCTCGATGATGATATCGGCGAGCTCCTCGGCGCTCGTGATGGGGGAAGTCGGCGGAGAGATCTCGGGGACCGTGCCGCCCGTCAATTGCGGATACAAGGCAATGCTGCAAATGAATGCGACGCAGGCGCCGCACCAGGGTTTTGGGTGACGCCATCGGCCGAGTAATCTGCAAGCCTGGTTCAATGCTGCAACCGCCTTGCCTGAAGCATAGCACCGCGCTCGAGCCGTCACCAACGCCTGATTGATGGGCAACCTTCGGCACCGACTTGCGGTTAACGAGCGGTATTGCGAACATCGGCCGTTGAACACCGGAATCACTCGCCGCGACTTCATGAACGGCATCGCCATCGCGGTGGCCGGCGCCGCCGGCGTGGATTTGTCGCCCGCGAGTGCCGCGGTCGGCCCCGCCGAGGGTGGGGGACCCCAGCTCGGTTATCCTCCCGGCCGCGACGGATTGCGCGGCAGCCATGTCGGCTCCTTCGAGGCCGCCCATCGGCTGCGCGACGGCTCGCCCTTCGACATCTCGAAGGCGGCGTTGCGCGAACACTACGATCTGGTGGTCGTCGGAGCCGGCATCAGCGGCCTGGCTGCCGCGCACTTCTACGCGCAGCGGCGCCCCGGTGCCCGCATTCTGATTCTGGACACCAACGACGATTTCGGCGGCCATGCCAAGCGCAACGAATTCGTCGTGGACGGGCAGACCCTGCTCGGCTATGGCGGCACTCAATCCATCGATAGCCCGGCGCACCACTGGGACGGCGTCGCGAAGGATCTTTTGAAAGATCTCGGCATCGACGTGCGGCGCTTCGATCAGGCCTTCGACGAAAAGTTCTTCGCCCGCTGGAATTTGAGCCGCGGCGTGTTCTTCAAGAAGGAGGTATTCGGCGTCGACCGTCTGGTGCGGCGGCCCTTCGGCACGTGGCAGGAGGCGGATGAGGATCCGCGCGACAGCCATGCGTTGCGCGCGTATCTGGAGCAGTTTCCGCTGGGCGCCGCGGCGCGGGCGCAATTGTTCGAGATGATATGGTCGGATCGCGACGTGCTGCCCGGCAAGAGCGCGCGCCAGCGCCGCGATGTGTTGGAGCACGTGAGCTATCGCGACTTCCTCAAGCAGTACTGGCAGGCCGATGAGGAGGTGCTGAACTTCCTGCAGACCCGCACTCACGACCTATGGGCGGTGGGCATCGACGCCGTGCCGGCGAGCGAGACTCTCGCCTCGCCCGGCCTCAAGGCGCAGCGCGCGGCGCTGGCGGCCGAGCCGGAAGAACCCTATATCTACCACTTCCCCGACGGCAATGCGTCGATCGCCCGCATGCTCGTCCGCCGGCTGATTCCGGCCGTTGCTCCCGGCAACTCCATGGAGGACATCGTGCTGGCGCCGTTCGACTACCGGCTGCTCGATCGTCCCGAGCACTCGGTGCGAATTCGCCTCAATTCGACCGCGGTCGACGTACGCAATGTCGATCGCGGCGTCGAGGTCGCCTACGTGAGCGGCGGAGAAGTGTCCCGAGTCGCCGCCGCCGGCTGCGTGCTCGCCTGCTACCAGGCCATGATTCCCTACATCGTCTCCGAGGCGGGAGCGGAGCAGCGAGCCGCGCTGCACGACAACGTGCGGGCGCCTCTGGTCTACGTGAACGTGGCGGTGCGCAACTGGCGCCCGTGGCACGCACTTGGGCTTGCGTCCATCGACAACCCGGGCGGCACCTATGCCGCTTCGCTGGATTTTCCGGTCAGCCTCGGCGGCTACCGCTTCTCCCCGGACCCGTCGGCGCCCACCTGCCTGCATCTGCTGCACACTCCCTGCGCGCCCAACCAGGGCCTCAACATGCGCGAACAATATCGCGCCGGCCGGGCGCGCCTGTATACCATGAGTTTCGGCGATTTCGAGCGCGAAATCCGCAACGAACTCGGACGAATGCTGGGCTCCGCCGGTTTCGACTTCGATCGCGACGTGGCGGCGATCACGGTGAATCGCTGGCCTCATGGCTATGCCTACACCCCAACGCCGCTGTACGACGAGCCCAAAGCGCAAGCCCGCATCGCCGCGCTCGCCCGCCGGCGCCTCGGCCGCATCGCCATCGCGAACTCGGACTCCGGGTGGGACGCCTATACCCAGGTCGCCATCGATCAAGCACACCGTGCCGTCGCGGAGTTGACGGGCTAGAAATTTTCGGTATCGATTTCCGCCTGCGTGGCCGCGCTGTAACGCTCGCCAACCACGGTTCTCCGGTTGATGAGGGCGTCCAATCGCGCGCTCAGGTCCGGCCCCAATTCAAGCGCGTCGGCGCCGAGATTCTCCTCCAGGTGCGCCTTGCAGGTGGTGCCGGGAATGGCGACCACGTGCTCCCCGCGGCTCAATACCCAAGCGAGCGCCAGCTGCGCCATGGATGCGTGTGCCGCGCGCGCCAGCCGGGCGTACTCGTCGAGCAACATGAGATTCGCGGCGTATGCCGCCGCTTCGAATCGCGGCATCGATCGGCGAAGGTCCTTGGGGCCGAGCGCTGCCGCATCCCGCAGAGCGCCGGTGAGAAAACCCCGCGACAAGGGACTGAAGGCGACGAACGTCGCGCCGATGCTTCGACAGGCCTCGATCACGGCGATTTCCGGATTGCGCGTACACAAGGAGTACTCGCTCTGTACCGCGGCGATCGGGTGCACCGCGTGCGCCCGGCGCAGTGTGGCCGCGGACACTTCCGACAGCCCGATCGCGCGAATCTTCCCCTCGTCTACCAGACGACCCAGGGCTCCGACGCTATCCTCGATGGGCACGGCCTTGTCCCAGCGATGCAGATAGTAGAGGTCGATGACCTCGGTATTGAGCCGCCGCAAACTGTCCGCGCAGGTCCCCTTGAGCGTCGCCGGCCTGCCGTCGATGGCGCGGCGCAGCCCGGACTCGGATTGCACGCCTTGAATCCCGCACTTGCTCGCCAAGGTGAATCGAGAGCGCAACGGCGCGAGCGTGCGCCCCACCAATTCCTCGTTCACGCCGAAACCGTAGAGTGCCGCCGTGTCGAAGTGCGTGACGCCAAGATCCAGGGCGCGCAGCAGAATCTCCGCCCCGACCTCCGGCGGCGGCGGGACTCCGTAGGCGTGGCTCAAGTTCATGCAGCCGAAACCGATGGCCGATACGGTGAAGGGACCGAGCTTGCGTTGACTCAAGGTCGATTGCATTGCCGGCTCGTTGTATCATTTCGTGCCGGCAAACTAAAGACGAAGGGAATTGTCATGATGTCAGCACAGACGCGCGCGACTCTGCGACTTGCCCTATTGCTGTGTCTCTCCTCGAGCTCGTTCTGCGCACGGGCAGACCTCTATTCCGCGAGTGTCGCATACAAGAAAAAAGACTACGCTGACGCATTCAGGGAATTCCGGGAACTGGCGGAATTGGGGCAGCCCCGGGCGCAATTCAATTTGGCAGTCATGTATGCCAACGGGGAGGGAACCACGGTCAGCTATACCAGCGCGCATGCCTGGGCGTCCCTGGCGCGCGCGAACGGCGATCCCAACGCAGACGCACTGGTCGTGAAATTAGAACCGCTGCTGACGCCCACCTCGTTGCAGATCTCGTCGCAAATTCAAGCTCAGTTCGGGCCCGCGAGCCTCAATTCACGCCTGATGCCGCGATTTCTGCAAGGGAGGGAGTACGCCGACCGCGATCCGGTTCGCCGGTCGAAGCCGTATATCCCGGAATACCCGCGGGAAGCTCGAATGCAAGGGATCCAGGGAGAGGTGTACGTGGAGTTCCTGGTCGCCGCCGATGGGCGCGCACGTCTGCCCCGCATACTCTACGCTGTGCCCACCGGGGTATTCGACGGGGCTGTCCGGGACAGCGTGCTGCGGTCGAGCTTCTTACCCGCGCCCATCAACGGCACGCCGATCGCTTCCACGATCAGCACCTTTTATAACTTCAAGCTCAGCAATGTCACGATAGACAACTATGAAGGACTCGAATCTCGAGCCAAGTCCACCCTTGCCAAAGCCGAAGCCGGCGACGCCTCGGCGCAATTGATATACGCCATGATGATTTCCGGATTGCCGCAACTGCATCAAACCTACGAGAAGGCGTTGCCGTGGTTTTTGAAGGCGGCGCAGGCCGGCTCCCCTTACGCCCAGTATCAGATCGGGACCGGTTTGCTGCAGGGCCGTGGATGCCAGTGCGATACGGGAAAAGGGGATATCTGGTTGGAAAAGGCGGCGCAGGCCGATCAGCCCGATGCGCAGGTGACGCTCGCCGAGCATCTGTTGCGCGACCATCCGAGACCGGATTCCGTGTCGGGCGCCTTGATCTGGTTGCAGCGTGCCGCCAAGAGTGGAAACAGCAGCGCGAAACTCTACCTGGCCGCCCTGCTCGCGACCAGCCCGCAGCCCGGTGTGCGTGACCCGGCCCGGTCACTTGAATTGATCGACGGTATCGTGAAGGAACTGTCCGGCGACCCGTCCGTTTGGGATGTGCGTGCCGCGGCCAACGCGGCACGCGGCGATTTCAAGGCCGCGCTCAAGGATCAGACGCGTGCCGTCCAAGAAGCGACCGCACTCGGCTGGGATCTGACTCCGCTGCAAAACCGCCAGGATCTTTACGCGTCCAGCCAAGCCTGGAGCGGCGATCTTCTGGCGTACTAACGCAGCTTCAGCCGCCGGTCGCCGCCGCGGATGTGTCGGTCTGCGGGTCCGGCATGCGGCCGAACTTGCCGTGCTGAAAATCCTTCACCGCCGCTTCGATCTCCTGCCGCGAGTTCATCACGAAGGGGCCATAGCCCACAACGGGCTCGGGAATGGGCGCACCGCTCAGCAGCAATAGCGTGCTGTCGGCGGCGGCCTCGATGTGCGCGAGGGAGCCGTCGCGGTCCAGGACCAGCAACTCGGCGTCGCCCGCGAGTCGCGAGCCGTTGACGGTGACCCTGCCGCGCAGCACGGCGATGGCCGCAGTGTGGCCCTCGGGCAGCGCTATCGAGGCCTGTCGGCCGCTGCGTATGCGTACGTCCCAGACGTTGAGGGAGCTGAACGTGTGCGCCGGACCTTGGGATCCGGCGAAGCTGCCCGCGATGACGCGCACGCTTCCCGCACCGTCGGGAAGTTCGACTTCGGGGATGCCCGCCTTGAGCAGTGTTTGATAGCGCGGCGCGGACATCTTGTGTGCCGCGGGCAGATTGACCCAGAGCTGCGCCATCTCCAGCGCGCCGCCAGTGCGGGTGAACGCGGGCGAATGAAACTCCTCGTGCAGGATGCCGGACGCCGCGGTCATCCACTGTACGTCGCCAGGCCCGATCAGGCCGGCAT
>JBARBX010000065.1:0-2961 GCA_049793535.1 Steroidobacteraceae bacterium
CCCTCGACTTTGAGTGTCGTTGCTACGAGGTGTGGACGCCGTTGTTTCCAAACATCGTGGTCGAGATAGACGCGACGATCGAAATGAAGAAGCGCGCCCTGGCCTGCTACCAGAGTCAGCTCGCGGCCATGGACTACATACACACCAGCATCGGGCTGAATGCCTATCGCGCGTCTGCAATCGGCTGCAAGACAGCGCTGTTCGTCGAGGCGTTTTTTTCAGTTCCGCTCTCGGGCTACCGGCGTCTGCACGGCGTCCTGCGCCGGTTCCTATGAGGACGTGTCGGGGGCTCTGCGCGACGGGTGGACGGCGATTGCGTGCGAGTCCGCCAGCACCGTGAAGAAAGGCGGGATGGCCGCCATACCTCCCACCCTGGAGAGCGCCATGAGCACCGAGAGCACTTGCATTGCCACCAAGCGGCGTCGCTGTCGCGGGTCCAGAAGGCGCCAAATGCCGAGAAGAACCTTCACCGGGGAGTGGCCCGGAGCGCGGCCGCGGCTTTCCCAGCATGTCGGTATCTTCGTAGGGCGCGGAGCGCGCCTTCGGGCGCCAACGCCCGGATGATTGCCGCCAAGCCGCCCGTCCACCAGCGTCCATACCTCCATGAATAGCTCGCGCTCGACCACAGAGTGACCAGCACGCGCAAGCCGTGGCGGTTCGCCGCATGACGTCTCGCGAGAGTCACGGAGATGTCGGCGCGTCGTTTGCCGAGGACGGGGGCCAAGTGCGCGGCGGCTGCGGAGCGCTGCGCGCTCTCCACGACCCGCCGCAGGTTCTCCAGACAACTGACGTCGTCGAACGAGTGTTCCGCATGACGCCTGACGCGCACGAGCGGCCGCTCGATGAAATCCGCTTCTCCGCACGAGGCCAGCCGCAGCCACAAATCATAGTCCTCGCAAACCAGCAGGTTCTCGTTGTATCCGCCCACCCTGGCGATGAGGTCGCGACGCACGACGACGCTCGGCGTAACCACCAACGCTTCCTCCCGCACGAGCCGATCCAAAATCCTGGCATGGGCGGTTGGACAGCGCCCGGCGCGTGGTCCCCGCAACAGATTGCCGGCGTCGTCCATCAGCGTGAACGCCGTATAACCCCATTCGAGGCCGATTTGAGCGCGCAGCGACGCGATCTGCGTGTGCAGCTTGTCCTTCATCCATACATCGTCGGAGTCGATAAACGCGACATATTCTCCGCAAGCCCTGTTCAGTGCGGCATTGCGAACGGCCGCGGGATTGCCGCTGTGAGACAGCCGGATCACCTTGACCCGCGACCCATCTTCGATTGTGCGCAAATACGCCTGCGTCTCTGCACCGGAGCCGTCGTCGGCGATGAGCAGCTCCCAATCGAGAAAGCTTTGATCGAATATGGAATCCACCGTCTCGCCAAGGTACTTCAGGCGGTCGAACACCGGCATGACGATGGACACGGCCGGACGCATCGTCAGCGCCTCGCCTGTCTGTGCTTGCGGACGATCGACCAGAGGCTCTGCGGCGCCAGTACCGCCGCCGTGGCTTTCAGCGCTTCGGGCCACCAACCGGGGTGGCGCCAGGAGCTGGGGGTGGTGGACAGGAGCAGCCGCACTGCAGCGCCGCGGTTACCGGAAGACGCATAGCAGCGGGCGAGGCTGGCCGAGTTCTTGGCGCGCTCCCGCAGGATGGAGGACTCGAACCGTGAAGCCGTTCCCGAGCGCAGCGCCTTCTCGAGTACACAGAGGGAGTCGCGGAACGAGGTAGTGGGGTTCCCGTAATGCTCTCGATGGCGACGTACGATCGTGAGCGGTTCGTCGATGGCGTCGACCGGGCTGGTCGCCGCCAACCGCAGCCACAAGTCGTAGTCTTCGCACATGACCAGATCTTCGTCGAATCCGCCGACACGATCGAGCAGTGCGCGCGACGCGACGACGCTGGGCAGCGCAACGACCGTGGCGGTATTCAGCAGCGTTCCGAGGATCCAGCCATTGACAACGGGCATCTCCCGCGTCGAATTCCTGCCCTCATCCGTTAGAACGAACTTCGTCTGACTCCACTCGCAGTCGGTGTGGCTACGCAGCGATGCCATCTGGATCTCGAGCTTGCGCGGCATCCACACGTCGTCGGAGTCCATGAACGCGACATATTGCCCCCGGGCTTGCCGTAACGCGGCGTTGCGCACCGCCGCGGGTTTACCGGTGTGCGGTAGATGGATCACGTTCACGCGGGGTGGATCATGGAGCGTCTGCAGATACGCCTTGGTCTCTGTCTCCGAGCCGTCATCCGCAATCAGCAGTTCCCAGTCGTCGAAGGTTTGCGCGAACACCGATCTGACCGCCTCAGGCAGGTACTGCAGGCGATTGAACGTGGGAAGAATGACGGAGACGAAGGGCGCCGCGCCGGCCTGAGGTTTTCTCGAATCGTGCATACGTCAGGAATCCAAGCGCTTGCGGCCCAGAGAGCCGAATCGACGGCGTTCCAGTAAATCTTGGTAGGCCGTTGCCAGACTGCGCCCAACCGCCTCGAACGACAGCCGCCTCTCGAAGTGCTCGCGGGCCGCGGCACGGGTCGAGTGCGGCGGCTGCGCCGCAACTGCCACGATCCGCTCGCCCAACGCTGCGGCATCGCCTATGGGCCACAGGGCGCCCACCGAACCGTCGTCCGTGAGGGAACGAAAGGAAGGGATGTCGGTGATCACCGGCGGTAAGCCGCAGGCGAGCGCCTCGATGACGGAATAGCCGCTGCCTTCGCGGTGACTACCGAGCACGAACAGGTCCGCCGCGCGCATCAATTGCTCCACCTGGAGGTGGGATACGCGCCCCAACAGATGGACTCTGCCGTTGAACAGCGGATCCTCGGCGATTCGACGCTGAACCGTACGCAACAGCGGCGCGGATCCAAAGCAGCAGTACATCTGCAGCCGCGGCAAGCAGCGTACCGCCACGCGGATGCCATCGAGCACGGTCAGGGGATCCTTATTGGCGTCCAGGTG
>JBARBX010000066.1:0-6703 GCA_049793535.1 Steroidobacteraceae bacterium
GCCCTCGTGGACGTATCCTAAAGCGGCGAGTAAATGAATTGCCTTGGGATGATCAACCGATGACGCCAAAACGACATCCAAATCAATAATTGGTTTAGCGGCAAGTCCCTGTACCGCGGTGCTTCCAACATGCTCTATCCGCAGAGCAATCGGCCGTAGAGCAGCCGCTATCTTGGCAGACAAGTCGGCGAACAGACCTGCCCATGCCGGGTCGTAATCGCAAACCACCAATTGATCAGCGTCAAAACTCATGTAGTCGAATCATGATCCCACCGCCGGTCCCGACCCGATCTCGTCGATCGCAACTGGCAGCTTTGAAGCTATAACAGGAGACTTAATCACGAAGTCAGGTCCCCCAACTTCGGTTATCGAGCGCTGGGATCGAGCTGCCGCGCTTTAACGTCATCGTTGTGCGCGCGATTGGGCTCTTTTTTGGCCGTGTAGGCTGATGATCGGAATCGAAAGGCGAGAGCATCCTTCGGATTGAGTGCAATCGCAGCAGTGAGGTCTTCGACGGCCCGATCATATTCGTGTTGGTTGAGTCGGGCGTATCCGCGACCGCGGAGCGCTTCCGCGTCGGCCGGGTTGAGGGCGATCACGTGGTTGTAATCCTCAACGGCACCAGAGTTATCGCCACTTTTTTGCCGTAAGAACGCGCGCTGAAGATAAGCTTGGATTGCGTCGGGTTGGATACGAATTGCTCGATCAAAATCAGCGATCGCGCGGTCGGTGTAGCCGCTTGCCCGAAGTGCTTGTCCGCGATTCAAGTAAGCGGCGGATAGGCTCGGCTCAAGCGCAATGGCTTGACTGAAGTCCGGTATTGCGCGACTCCATTCGGACTTGGCCATATACGCCACGCCGCGATTTGTATAGGCGCCTGTTATTCGCGGATCAAGGGCGATGGCCCGGCTGAAATCAGCTATGCCACTGTCTTGATTCCCTTCAGTCGCATAAGCGTCTCCCCGCGCCTTGAACGCTCGGGCATCGCTCGGATCGAGTGCGATTGCCTCGCCAAACTCGACGAGTGCTCGCTTCACGTCACCTGTCGCCTGGAGGCTCAGCCCCAAGTCCAAATGGGCACGTGCAACGTTGGGGTCCAATCGGATCGCTTCAGTTGCGTCGGCTATCGCTTTAGCAGGGTTCCCCTTGTTGCGATAGGCGAAACCGCGGTCGCGCCACGCAAGCGCGTTTGTCGGATTGAGTGCGATCGATTTGCTGAAGTCGGCGATTGCGCGATCCTGATCGCCGCTGTGCGCATAGACGCTGCCACGGCTGATATAAATCTCAGGATCTTTCGGTGTTAATAGCACCGCTCGGTCAAGGTCGGCAAGCGCTTGATCTTCATCTTGGCGCTTCAACAAAATGGCGGCTCGGTTGATGTAAGCCGAGGCCAGCTTCGGATCAAGATTCAGGGCCTCGCCATAGTTATTTAGAGCGTTGCTTTGATCGCCTTTTTGCGCATAAAGCACGCCAAGGTTTAGGTAGATTTTCGATTTGGCGCTACGCCCAGCCGAGAATTGAAGGACCGTGGTGTAGTCGGCGATGGAGTGATCGAGATCACCTATTGCTTGGTAGTAATACCCGCGGTTTTGTAGTGCCATCATCCGGCCATCGGAATCCTCACGCTTGTCATCAATGATTCTTGTGCAGGCGACGATTGCAGCTCGCGGAGCAGCGGAATTGCACTGAACACGATAGCCGTCATTACCCCCTTCATGATTTGGACCGACTTGCGCCGCCGCTGGGTCCATCGTTCCAAACATGAAGAAGATGCATAGCGTGCTGCGCACTGCCTTGCCATCAGGCCGCTCTGCAATCCGCATACGCTTCACCGTATGGCGCTCATTTCCGGTGAATAAATGGCCGTGTACGCATCCATCCATCACTTATATACCCTACCGCAATCTACGAACGGCGGCTTTATGGCATTGATTCTTGTAATCCAAGGCACCGGTTTTGGCCTGCCGCCCCAAACAAAGGTTGAGGGAACGACTCTTACGTCCCGGGACGGGGCTTCGAACCGTCAAGGTCGAACGCGCTTACTCCACCGTCAAGCTCTTCGCAAGATTGCGCGGTTGATCGACGTCCGTGCCCTTGAGCACCGCCACATGGTAGGCGAGCAGCTGCATCGGGACCGCGAAGACGATCGGCGCCTGCAGTGCCGTCGCCGCCGCCGGCATATCGATGACGGTCACCCCTTCCTCGCTTTGCATGCGCGCCTCCGGATCCGCGAACACGAACAGTTGGCCGCCGCGCGCGCGCACCTCTTGGAGGTTGGATTTGAGCTTTTCCAGAAGCTCATTGTTCGGCGCCACCGCCACCACCGGCATGTCCTCGTCGACCAGCGCGAGCGGACCATGCTTGAGCTCCGCCGCCGCGTACCCTTCAGCGTGGATGTAGGAAATCTCCTTGAGCTTCAGTGCGCCTTCCAAGGCGATGGCATGCAGGGATCCGCGGCCGAGAAACAAGGCATGCCGCTTGTCGGCAAAAACTTCCGCAAGCACTCTTATGCGCCTGTCCAGCTTCAGAGTCTTTTCGACCAGCCCCGGCAATTCCAGCAACTGAGATGTCAGCTCCCGCTCCTGCGCCGCGGCGGGGCCGTTCTTTGCGAGCGCGACGCAAAGCATGGCGAGCGCGGTCAGTTGCGTGGTGAAGGCCTTGGTCGATGCCACTCCGATCTCCGGGCCGGCCCGCGTCAGCAGTACCAGGTCCGATTCGCGCACCATGGAGCTCTCGGCAACATTGCAAATGACCAGCGTCGACAGATACTGCGCGCGCTTGGCATTGCGCAGCGCCGCCAGCGTATCGGCGGTTTCGCCGGACTGGGAGATGGTCACGAACAGCGTGTCCGCCGTGATCACCGGGTCGCGGTAGCGGTATTCACTCGCGATTTCGATCCGCGCCGGAATGCGGCAGATGTGCTCGATGAGGTAGCTGGCGACGAGCCCCGCATGAAAGCTGGTGCCGCAGGCTGCGATATGCACCGCCTTGACCTTCTTGAATATCTCGCGGGCCGTGGGGCCGAAGGCGGCTTCGAGCAGCTTGCCGGAGGCTATGCGCTCCTCCAGTGTCTGCGCGATGGCGCGCGGCTGCTCGTGGATTTCCTTGAGCATGAAGTGGCGATACTGGCCTCGTTCCACCGCATCGGCCGGCAGATCGCTCTCGCGTATGGCGCGCGACACCGGCACGCCCGCGGCGTCCACGATCTTGATCGACCTGCGGCGAACTTCGGCGACATCGCCTTCCTCCAGGAACATGAAGCGCCGCGTGACAGGCAGCAGCGCCGCGACATCGGACGCGACGAAGTTCTCGCCCAATCCAAGTCCGATGACGACGGGGCAACCTTCGCGTGCGACGACCACGCACTCAGGATCGGTCTCGCCCACCACCGCCAATGCGTAGGCGCCGCGCAGTTCAGCCACCGTCGCGCGCACCGCCGCGAACAGATCGGCGGCATCGCCCAGATAGTGATGGATCCGGTGGGCGATCACTTCGGTATCGGTTTCCGAGGTGAAGCTGTAACCCAGTTCCTGCAGGCTCGCTCGCAGCGGCTCGTGATTCTCGATGATCCCGTTGTGCACGATGGCGATGCCGTCGCGCGAGATGTGCGGGTGGGCGTTTTCCGTGGTCGGGACCCCGTGAGTCGCCCAGCGTGTGTGTGCGATCCCCACCTGACCGCCGATGGGCGCCGCGTCGATCGCCTCCTGGAGAGCCTTCACCTTGCCGACGGTTCGCTGGCGGGCGAGTCGTCCGTTCTCCAGCACGGCGATACCGGCCGAATCGTAGCCACGGTACTCGAGGCGTCGCAATCCCTCCATGAGGATGGGGACCGAGTTGCGCTCCGCCACCACACCGACGATTCCACACATATCGCTGCTCCGTGGCCTATAAAAAGGCTGCCTAGTGTGCCCGACCCGGACCGGAAGTACAGCAGGGCTCAAGTCGGTCCTAGTGGATACCAAAATATACTAGTTGCTTACCGCTATTAGTAACTATATAGTATTAGACTATGGATGATAGTAGTGAGAGAAAATTCCAAAAAGACCTGAACGGGGGCCTGGTTGGGCTGGTATTGCTGGCGGTCCTCGACCAGTCGGCCGAGGATCTGTACGGATACGAAATTGCCAAACGCCTCGCCAGCGCCAATGAGGGTGTGTCCATCTTCAAGGAGGGCACGATTTATCCCGTGCTCCGAGCGCTCTCGGCGGCGAATCTGCTCACCAGCCGCATCGTGCCCTCGTACTCCGGACCGCCTCGCCGCTACTACCGCATTACAACCCAAGGCCGCCAAGTGCTCGCGCAGTGGTCGGCCATCTGGCTCGGAACCCGCAGCTTCGTCGACCGCTTCATAGATAAAGGACCCTTGTCATGACCCGCAACGCGCCACGTTCCATCGATCAATACCTCAAGGCTTTGCGCGAAGAGCTGGCGGGCGAAGACGCCGCTCTCATTCAGGACGCTCTGTACGACGCAGAGGAATATCTGCGCGCCGAAGTCGCCGCACATCCGGACAAATCCGAAGCCGACGTGCTCGAACTGATCGCGTCCACCTACGGTGCGCCCGACGAAGTGGCAAGCGCTTACCGCGACACGGAAGCCAAGGTGAAGGCCGCCCTGACGCCGCCGCGCAAAATCCCGAAGGGCGGAGCCAGCGCGTTCTTCGGAGTGTTTCTGGATCCGCGCGCCTACACCTCTTTGTTCTTCATGCTGCTGTCGCTGGCCACCGGCATCATTTATTTCACATTTGCGGTCACCGGCTTGTCTCTGTCCGCCGGTCTCGCCGTGCTGATCATCGGGATTCCGTTCTTCCTCCTGTTCATGGCGCTGACTCGCGTCATATCCCTCGCGGAAGGCCGGCTGATCGAGGCCATGACGGGCGAACGCATGCCGCGGCGGCCGCTGCATCGGGGCGAAGACGCAGGTTTTTGGGCGCGGGTGGGTCAGATGCTCAAGGATCGGCGAACCTGGACCACGCTCGCCTATCTCATATTGATGCTGCCCGTAGGAATAGTTTACTTCGTCATTGCGGTGGTCGGCGTGTCGGTGAGTATCGCGCTCATATTCTCGCCGCTGGTCGATTTGGCGGGATATTATGGCTGGTTCGGACTACCCGGCGACGTCTATTGGAGTCCGCAGTGGCTGGGCTCCGCGTTCATGGCGCCGCTGATGGCGCTGGCGGGCCTGTTGCTGTTGACCGGGTTAATGCACCTGGCGCGCGGCATCGGACGCGTGCACGCAATGTATGCCAAGGCCTTGCTGGTCGCGCCGACGACCCCTTAAGTAATTGGAAGACACATGTCGCTATTGAAAATAATCATTCTCGGAGTGGTACAGGGACTTGCGGAGCTGCTCCCCGTGTCCAGCTCGGCGCACGTGGTGGTCGCCGAGAAATTGCTCGGCCTGGATCCCTCGTCGCCCGCCATGACCCTGCTTCTGGTCATGCTCCATACGGGCACCATGTTGGCCGTGATCGTCTATTTCTGGCCGCAATGGCGCGACACCTATTTCAAGGACGGCACCGCCTTCAAGCAGATTGCGGCACGAGTGATCGTCGCGACCGTAGGTACCGCCGTTGTCGGCGAAGCCCTCATCAAGGTCATCGAGAAGACTTTTTTCAGGGATGTTCCGCATGCGCAGATCGAAGATCTCTTCAGCCACCTCGAACTCATTGCCCCGGCGCTCGCCGCTGCGGGATTGTTGATCTTGATCGCGGGCATCTTTGGCAAGCGAAACTCATCTGCGAGTCCGGCCGAATCGAAGGATCCGGACATGAAACAGGCCGGCCTCATCGGAGTCGTGCAGGGGCTGTGCCTGCCGTTTCGAGGATTCTCGCGTTCGGGAGCGACCATATCGGCCGCGATGCTGATGGGAGTGGATAAGGCGCGGGCGGAGGCCTTCAGTTTTGCCTTGGCGGTGGTTTTGACCCCGCCCGTTGTCATGCGCGAGGCGATGCGGCTGATCCATTCCAGCGCCGCGAACGGCGCGACGGATCTTGCCTCAGCCGCGATTCAAAGTCTGTTTGGCGCCGTGGTCGCCTTTTTTGCCGGTCTCCTCGCATTGAAATGGCTGAGCCGGTGGCTCGAGGGCGGCCGATGGTACTTGTTCGGCATCTATTGCCTGGTTGCCGCGGCCGCGGTGATGATTTTGCACGGCGCCGGTTTTTGAGGCCGCCGATACGATCCGGCCTTTTTCGCATTCTGATGCTCGGATTCCTGTGCGGTCACGCGCCGCATGCCATGGCGGCGGAGCCCGATGAGCGCTTTGCGATTCACGGGCAGCTCACCTACGTGGAACAGGAGACCGACTCGTTCTCGGCGCCCTACAGTGGACCGAATAGCCTGTCCCCCAACATGGGCCGAGAGACGGTGGATGCCACTCTCTTCATCGGCTCGCGACTGTGGTCGGGTGCCGAGGGCTGGCTCGTTCCGGAGATCGACCAAGGCTTTGGTCTCGATGACACGCTCGGCGTCGCCGGATTTCCAAGCGGCACGGCGTACAAAGTGGGCAAGAATCAGCCCTACCTGCGGCTGCCCCGCGCGTTCATACGCCAGACCGTCGACTTGGGCGGGGCTGCGGAAACTGTCGAGGCCGCCGCCGATCAGATGGGCGGTACGCGAAGTGCCGATCGCTGGGTGTTCACGGTGGGCAAGTTCGGCGTCACCGACATTTTCGATGGGAATCAGTATGCCCATGACCCTCGGAG
>JBARBX010000067.1:0-4540 GCA_049793535.1 Steroidobacteraceae bacterium
ACCATGAACGAACTGGCTCGTGATGAGCCTGAACACGCCAATGCCGTGGATCGCCGGCCTAAAGTTTGCACCCCAGGCCAATAGATCATCGCGGTCGAACGACATGACGCCTAAACCGGAAAGAGCCATCACAAGGAAAACCACAATATTAGTGTCAATCAGAATCGGAAGACCGTACTGCTTTGGCGTAGGTATGAAGAGATCACGCACAAAGGAGCTAGGAGGTCGCGCTGGATCGGTCGGTTTAGCCGCGCTCGCGATCCTGGTTCGATCAAGTGAGGGAATCATTACCATTATCAACCAGACCAGCGAGCCAATCGTAAACGCGGCGAGTACCCACACGAACCGGTCGCCAGTCCGCTGTTCAAACGGTTCGCGGTGTGGAATCAAAATGAAAGGCGCGGCAACGCGATAGTCAGCAATTTGAAGCGTCTTTTCGTAGCGCTTGCGGTCGGAGTTGCGACCCAAAGTCTCCAAGTACTTATACTCTTGTGGATCTTCCGCATTAAACGCCTGTAGAGACTGGCGAACGAATAGGTCAAACGCGTAGTTCTTTTCTGCGTCAGACGCCGAATTGCTCATACTGTAGTGGTACTTGAAACCCAGCCACACTTGGCGCGGCGCGGAGCTTTCGGCGGTCGTGCTACAAATAGGTGCCAGCACATAGAAATCGAATTTCAGGAAATTATTGCCCTTACCGGTAATCGCGGAGAATCCATGGCTTGTCGGTTTATCGAGGTGCATACAGATGTTATCAGCAACATAAAACTTAGTACGTGGGCTTGTCGCGATCCGGTCGGCGTCCCCCACATGGGTGACATCACCGGTCGCTGTCTTCACGTAACCTTGGGCCACCAGGGCGGGCACCGCTACTACCGCCACGGCCGCAAAGTGATAAAGAGACGGAAGATTGTTTCGCTTATCTCGAATCTTAAGAAGGCGCAGCCGCGGTTGTATCAAAATAATGACAAGAATCCAGGCTAATGCGCCGGGTAGCCAGAGATCGACGATGTCTTCATCCAGCGGAATAAAACCGGTCTTTGCGACTAGCAGCCAATTTAGAAATGAATACCCGAGCGTGAATACCGCAGAGAGTACGATTAGCGGCAGGACAATTCGACGAAGCTTGGTATCGATGATCTGTCGATTCATGTACGTAGTGCCGGATCGACCGATTGCGTGGAGCGCATATATTGTTCTTCCCTGGCGTCCCGAGTAGCCAGCTTACCAGCACTAAGACCAAATCCAAATGTCTCGGCCGGAAGTCTTAGTTCCAGTGTCTCCGTTTGAGTTTCGCTGAAAATACGGCGAAACCCTGACGCCATTCTTACGCATCTCATGGGATAATTCACACACGTGACAACTTGTCCCTGAACGACCGGAACCACAGGTTCAATAAGGTCGTCGATGATCGTACATGCCTTCTCAGTTCGTGCCCGCCCAGGGCGAACGAGTCGTCCCACCGACGTA
Organism: Steroidobacteraceae bacterium; assembly: GCA_049793535.1. Taxonomy (GTDB): domain Bacteria; phylum Pseudomonadota; class Gammaproteobacteria; order Steroidobacterales; family Steroidobacteraceae; genus Bog-1198. Next base: position 1,471 of record JBARBX010000067.1, read on the forward strand.
TCTGCGTTTTTGCCGCGTTTTATCCGCTTGCGCGACGCCCCGTCGTATCTCGGAATGGACAAGAATCGCTTCAATCGCGAGGTTCGTCCGCTGCTTGCCTTCATTCCGATCGGCACGCAGGGGATCGCTTTTGACCGCCTTGACCTCGACTCCTGGGCCGACGACTATAAGAGCCGCAACGGGCATCCCGCGGCTCAACCTGAAAGGGAAAAGCTATGGGAAACCAAAGAACGTCGGGTCTCACCAAACGCGGAGGGATCTGGCACATCGATAAGCAGTTCCGAGGAGCGCGCATTTGCGAGAGCACTGGAACAAGCGACATCGGGCAAGCCGAAGAGTATCTCGCCAGGCGAATAGTCGAGCTTCGCGAGACCAAACTCTATGGTGCGCGCGAGCTGCGCTCGTTCCGCGCCGCGGCGACGAAATATCTTCAGGAGTATCACCACAAGAAGCGCATCAAGGACGACGCGTTGCATCTGCGACAGCTTGATCCATTTATCGGAGGTTTGGAGCTCAAACAGGTGCACATGGGGAGCCTGCAGGATTTCATCGCGAAGCGTCGAAAGGATGGCGTCAAGACCAAGACCCTGAACATGGCGCTCGCGGTCGTGCGCCGGGTCTTGAATCTCGCCTGCTCCGAGTGGATGGACCGACAGGGCAAGACCTGGCTGGAAACGGCGCCGAAGATCAAGCTGTTTTCCATCAAGGACGCCCGATCGCCCTACCCGCTCAGTCGCGAGGAACAGGCGCTCTTGTTTCAAGAGCTGCCCAACCACCTCGCACGCATGGCGCTCTTCAAGGTGAACACGGGGCTGCGGGAACAAGAGGTTTGCGGACTCAAGTGGGACTATGAGGTCAAGGTGCCGGAACTCGACGCATCCCTATTCATCATTCCGGGCGAGCGCGTGAAAAACGGCGAGGAACGCCTCGTCGTGCTCAACGGGATCGCGAAGTCGGTCGTGGAGAGCGTTCGCGGGCTGCATCCAGTCAATGTATTCGTTCGCGCACACAAGAAAGTCGGCGAGTCACGGCCGGTGACCAAGATGAACAACACCGCCTGGAAGGCGGCTCGGGAACGCGCGGCGGATGCTTGGGAGAAGCAGCACGGCGAACCGGCGCCGGCGGGGTTACGAAAGATTCGTGTTCATGATCTCAAGCACACTTTCGGCCGCAGGCTGCGCGCGGCAGGTGTGTCGTTCGAGGATCGTCAGGACTTGCTCGGGCACCGCAGTGGTCGCATCACGACGCACTACTCCCAAGCGGAGCTGACGAGCTTGATCGAGGCCGCCGAGAAAGTGTGCAGCACAGAGTCCCGCAAAAGCCCCGCAACCACCTGGCTTCGGCGCAAGACGGGTTAGCGATGGAGTCGCTAACTAACTGATCCAGTGAAATGCGCTTTCGGGCGTGGGGGTTACAGATTATTCCGGTCACATCGCTGACACTTTTGGGCTTTTGCAGGAGACGCAAATGCCCTGGCAGGAGTGTCGCAAGATGGACGAGCGGCTGCGCTTTATCGCCCGGTTGCTGGATGGGGAGAGGATGGCGGGGCTGTGCCGGGAGTTTGATATCTCCCGCCAGACTGGCTACAAGATCTACTCCAGGTACAAGGATTTTGGCCTGGTGGGGCTCACGGATCGGTGCCGACGTCCCTATCGGCAAGCCAACCGCTTGCCCTTTCAGATCGAGTCCCTGATCGTACAGCTGCGCAAGGAGCACCCGAGCTGGGGAGCGCCTAAGATCCGCGAGAAGATCAAGCGCCGGCGCTTAGGCATAGCGCTGCCGGCCATCAGCACGGTGCATGCAGTATTAGATCGCAATGGCCTGGTGACCCGCGGCCGCCAGCGTAATCACTACAAGGCCGAAGGCACGGGCTTATCCCGCCCCGATCATCCCAACGATCTGTGGTGCGTCGATTACAAGGGCGAGTTCATGCTCGCCGATCGTCGCTATTGCTATCCGCTGACCATCAGCGACTTCGCCAGCCGCTATCTGCTGTGCTGCGAGGCACTCGAGACGACCAAGGAGATCTATGCTTTCCCTGTATTTGAAAGGGCCTTCAAAGACTTTGGGCTGCCGCGGGCGATCCGCAGCGACAATGGTGTGCCCTTCGCCAGCAACAGCGCCTTCTTTGGCCTCAGCAAGCTCTCGGTCTGGTGGCTGCGCCTCGGGATCGGCATCGAGCGTATCAAGCCGGGTAACCCACAGCAGAACGGTCGACACGAACGCATGCACCTGACCTTGAAGAAAGAGGCCACCAAACCGCCGGGGAAGAACTTCCTCCAGCAGCAGGCCAAGTTCGATGCCTTCATCCACGATTACAACCAGGAGCGACCGCATCAGGCGCTGAACATGCGATACCCCGCGGAGCTCTACACACCCTCACCGCGCACTTATACCGGCCTATCGGAGCTGCATTACCCGTTCCACGATATGACCATCACCGTAACTCAATGCGGCCGCCTGTGCTTTGGCAGGCGCAAGATCAACCTCAGTGGAGTGTTTGCTGGCCAGAACGTCGGCGTCCGCGAAGTCGCCGATCACGTCTGGCTGATCAGCTTCATGCACTACGATTTAGGCTTCTTTGACGACGAGACCAGTCGCGTCGAATGTGCCCCAAACCCCTTCAGTGCTAAAGTGTCAACGATGTGCCCGGTATAAAACGTCAGCGATCTGACCGGAATAGACCGGGATTTTTTGGCGGCCAGGGAGGCAACCACATGCGATGGAATTAAGCCATAAAATACAGGCTATTAACGCTGCGCGCGTTATTCAGTACCCCCATTGTTACCCCAACGCGCCTCGATCACTATGAACCGCCCTAATCTGCGTTGCCCTTGGAACTTGGAGATAAAAGTCAGAATTGGCGCTCCACCTCAACGCGCCATATCCTGCGACAAGGCGATGGCCCACCCAACGCGCATCAATTAGGTGTTCGCCCTCGGGCAGGTTGAGCAAAAGGAGTTTCGCCATAAACTCACGCCATTCGCCCGGGCTAATTAGCTGCAAGCCGTACGCATGGAAACTACGCCCGCTGTCGAAGTACAAAAATGAACTCGTAAGGGCGTTGCCC
>JBARBX010000068.1:0-8412 GCA_049793535.1 Steroidobacteraceae bacterium
GTGGAGTTCAACCTGGTTTACGACCGCGGCACGTTGTTCGGCCTGCAATCCCGCGGCCGCACCGAATCGATTCTGATGTCCATGCCGCCGCTGGCCCGATGGGACTACGACTGGCATCCAGAGCCGGGCTCCCCCGAGGCGAGGCTGTACGAGGAATTTCTGCGCCCGAGAGACTATCTCAGCGAGTTCGAGCGCTCTTGACCGGCGCTTCCGCACCGCCGCTGCGCTTCGGGATTCTCGGAACGGCCCGTATCGCGCGAAGCTTCGTTGAAGGGCTCCGCGCTTCGCGGCGCGTCGTCGTGAGCGCCGTGGCCAGCCGCGATGCCGACAAGGCGTGCGGCTTCGCGAAGGACCTCGATATAGCGCGCCATTTCGGCTCCTATGAGCAACTGCTCGCCGACCGCGAGATCGACGCCGTCTACGTCCCGCTGCCCAACAGCTTGCACGCCGAATGGTCGATTGCCGCAGCCCGTGCCGGCAAGCACGTGCTATGCGAGAAGCCTCTCGCGGCCACCGCCGGGGAGGCGCGCGCGATGTTCGAGGCGGCGCGGCAGCACGGCGTGCACCTCGCCGAGGGCTATCCCTATCGCGCGCAGCCGCAAACTCTCAAGCTTCGGGAACTGCTGGAAGGCGGCGTCATCGGCGACGTTCGGCTGATCCAGGCGACTTTCGGCTTCACTCTCGGCACGGGCGGGAACATTCGCCTGGATCCGCGGCTGGCCGGCGGCGCTCTGATGGACGTCGGCGTGTATCCCGTGAGTCTCGCGCGCATGATCGCCGGGGCTCGTCCCATGCGGGTTCAAGCGGTCGCCCAGTGGGCCGGAGGCGTCGACCGCACGCTGGCCGCGACCCTGCAGTTCGCAAGCGGACTGATCGCACAAATCAATTGCAGCTTCGACACCGCACCCCACCGCCAGGCGCTGATCGCGGGATCGAAGGGCGTGATCGAGACCACCTACATGAATCACACGGCCTCCGCGCCGCAGGCGGCGCTGCGGCTGCGGATCGGAACCGACAAGAGCGCCGTCGATTCCCTGGTGCAGACCTCGCCGGTCAACGGCTTCCTGGCGGAGGCCGAATCCTTCGAGCGGCTGGTGCGAGCGGGCCCGAACGAGTGGTCGGGGGCGACTCCCGAGGAGTCGATCGATGTCATGCTGACCCTGGAAGCGATACTCGCCGGCGCACGCAGCGGCGCCTCGGTCGAAATCCAGGTTATGGGATGAGGATCGCCGCTCACCGGTACCCAGCGCGCTGCGCGCTTCAACTGCCCGCGGCTCTGCCGATCTCGATGCGCTCGACCACACCCGACAATGTTTCGGCGCCGGCCAGAGAGAGGTACAGGTGCCTCTCGGCCACCGTCAGCGTGAATTCCATGCGCCGCGTCAGGCGCGCGGCCAGCCCCGCGAGGCACTCGCGATTCATCGCATACAGCTCGATCGCCTCGACGCGATGGATGCGTTCCGCTGCGAGCCGCGTGGCGAGCTGGACCGCATCCTTGTTGGTGTAGACGGCCACGCGCGGCGCGAGCTTGGCCGCCCGGTGCAGGCGCGACCCATCGGGGGCGCCCACGTCGATCCACGCACGCAGCGCGCCGGTCAGGTCGCGCACCGCAATGGTCGGCTGGTCCGATTCGAACAGCCCGTTCGAGAAGGCGATGCCCTCGGTGTACTCGAGACAGTAGGCCAGCACGCGGGTCAACAAGTGTTCTTCGGTTTCCGACGGGTGGCGCGCCACACGCAACTCCAGCGGCTGATAGACGCTGCGGTCCGAGTCGGCAAGATCGATCTTGAACACGTAGATGGTGGCGCCGAGCGCCATGACTCACCTCGACTGCTGAAAGTCCCCGCAAGGCCGCGCACTCTAGCACCGCTCTCAGATTTGGGGCGTTGCCGCGGGAACGCCGGGCGGCAATCTTCTCCTTTTGGCACCTGGCGAATCGTCTACACTTGCGTACCCCTCAATCGGAAATGTAATGGACACCTCCCTCATGAAGCACTTCCTTGCCGTTGCGGCCACCAGCCTGGTTTCGTTCGCAGCACTGGCGGCGCCGCCCCGCGACACTCCGGCGGGCGAGCAGCGCTTTCGCGAGCTCTACAAGGAACTGGTCGAAACCAACACCACCCTGTCGGCCGGGAGCTGCACGCTCGCCGCGGAGCGCATGGCCGCGCACCTGAGAGCGGCGGGTATTCCGGACAGCGACCTGCATCCCTTCGCGGCGCCCGACCACCCCAAGGAAGGCGGTCTGGTCGTCGTCTATCCCGGCCGGGATCCCAAACTCAAGGCCATCCTGTTGCTGGCGCACATCGACGTGGTCGAGGCCAAGCGCGAGGACTGGACCCGCGACCCGTTCACGCTGGTGGAAGAAAACGGCTCTTTCTACGCGCGCGGCGCAAGCGACGACAAGGCCGAAGCAGCCATCTGGCTCGACACGCTGATCCGCTACCGCTCGGAGAACTATCGGCCGCGGCGCACGCTGAAAGTGGCGCTGACCTGCGGCGAGGAGACGGCCGGTGCATTCAATGGGGCCGAATGGCTCAGCAAGAACCGCCGCGAGCTCATCGACGCCGCGTTTGCGCTCAACGAAGGCGCGGCCGGAGAACTCGACGACAGCGGCAACCGGATCGCGCTGGACATCGAGGCCGGTGAGAAATTTCCGCAGAACTATCGGCTCGAAGTAACGAATCCCGGCGGGCACAGCTCGCGGCCGGTGAAAGACAATGCCATCTATCATCTTGCAGCGGCGCTCACCCGAATCGCCGCCTATGATTTTCCGGCGCAGTTCACCGACGCCAATCGCGCGTACTTCGCCGGCATGGCGAAGATCCAGGCGGCCAAGGGCGACGCCGATATTGCCGGCGCCATGAGCGCATTCTTGCGCGACCCGGCCGACGCGCAGGCGCTCGCGCTGGTATCGAGTAAGGACCCGAGCTGGAATGCGACGCTGCGCACCACCTGCGTCGCGACCATGCTGGAGGCCGGCCATGCGACGAACGCCCTCCCCCAACGGGCCCGGGCCATCGTCAATTGCCGCATATTCCCCGGAGTCAGCACGGAGTCCGTGCGTGCGAAACTCGATGAACTGGTGGCGGACCCGGCCGTGAAGGTGACCGCGCTGGAAACCCGCGGCCCGACTGCAGCGCCGCCGCCGCTGACCCCCGCGGTGATGGGCCCGATCGAGAAGCTGGCCGCGGAGTTCTGGCCCGGGGTGCCGGTACTGCCCATACTGCAGGCGGGTGCGACGGACGGAGAGTTCACGAATGCCGTCGGGATCCCCACGTTCGGCGTGGAGCCGGTGTTCGTCGGCCGCGACCTCGGGCACATCCACGGCCTCAATGAGTACGTCGGCGTCAAATCGCTGTTCGAAGGGCGCGAGTTCCTGTACCGCCTGGTCAAGATCTACGCGGATCAGAAGTAGCGAGGACGTCCGCCTACTGCCGCACTTCGACCCAGAACGGCTGTTTCGGGTCTATCGGCGTGGTTCCGGCCGGGCCCTCGCCCATGATCTGCACGATCACCGTCTCGTTGCCGGCCGACCCGTCCCAATGAGCAGCCCTCGCCGGGTGCATCATGATGCTCCCGGGCTTCAAAGGAACGGCTCGGGCGAGATCGAAGGTGTTGCCCGTGCCCGTGTACCAGGTTCCCTCGAGCACGGTCACGTATCGAGCATTGGGATGCCAGTGCGGATTGTCCATGACATGCGGCGGGAACTTGGCGCGGATCACGTAGATCCCCGGTTTGTCCGGATCGCCCAGCAGCGTGGCCTGCTGCGCACCGTGTCCGCCCGGTATGTCCTGCCAATGCACATCGGCGGGCGTGATTCGGACGAAGTCCGGACCGTCCGTGGGCGTGCCCAGCGCGGCGGCACCGAGGACGACCAAGAACGTGAGACAGGATGCGTAGGCAGGACGGTTTTTCGTTTTCATACGCGCTCTCCGCGAATTACGTTTGCGTGGCTGACCGCCCGGCGGCGTGCGGAAGGTCTCTGCGCCGCCCTTACGCATTGGCGTCACACCCGCATTTTATGATTACATGCCGGTCCTCGGGGATACCAGCGCGACGCCACCATCCATGGATGATAAATCCGCTCTGCTCAACCAGCTGCGCATCGATCGCAGCGGCGCTCCGGCGCCCGCGCCCAAGCTCGCGATCTGGCTGGGACTGGGCGTTGGCGTCGTGGCCGCCGCCGCCCTTGGGCTTTGGTGGTGGACGCGTCCCGGCGCCGTGCCGGTGCATCTGGTCGCGGCGGCGGCGATCGCCGGCGAGGGGGCGGCCGCGGCGGGCTCGATTCTCGACGCCTCGGGCTATGTGGTGGCACGCCGCCAGGCCACGGTGGCTTCCAAGATCACCGCAAAGATGGTGGAGCTCGACATCGAGGAAGGCGACCATGTCGATGCCGGCCAGGTCATCGCGAAGCTCGACGATACCAATATTCGGGCGGCCCTGAATCAAGCGGCTGCCCAGCTCGACTATGCGAAGGCCGGCCTCGCCGAAACCCAGGTCAATCTCACCAATGCCGAGCGCGACTTCGAGCGGCAGAAGGCCCTGATGAAAGGGCACTTCGTCAGCCAGGCAACCGTCGACAATGCACAAACCGCCGCCGACGCGCTGCAAGCGCAGCTCGCCACCCAACGCAGCAACGTCGATGTGTACGCCCGCGCCCTGAGCGTCGCGCAGCGCAATCTCGACGACACCGTCGTGCGCGCGCCGTTCTCCGGAATCGTCACGGTCAAGGCCGCACAGCCGGGCGAAATGGTGTCGCCGGTCTCGGCCGGCGGCGGCTTCACGCGCACCGGCATCGGCACCATCGTCGACATGGACTCGCTGGAAATCCAGGTGGATGTGAACGAGAATTTCATCAATCGCGTGCGGCCGGCGCAAGCCGCCACCGCCAAACTCAACGCTTATCCGGACTGGCAGATTCCGGCGCACGTCATCGCCGTGATTCCGACCGCCGACCGCAGCAAGGGAACCGTGACCGTACGCATTGCGCTCGATCAAAAGGACGCGCGCATCCTGCCCGAAATGGGGGTGCGCGTATCGTTTCTGGCCGACGCCTCGCAGGCGCCGGGAGGCAAACCGGCAAGCGGCGTCACACTGCCCGCCGATGCGGTGCAGGGATCCGGCACCGCCGGCACGGTATTTGTCGCGCACGGCGACAGCGTGGAGCGGCGCGCGGTGCGGCTCGGGGCCGGCAGCAGCGACCGCATCACCATTCTTTCCGGCCTCGCCGCCGGCGAACGCGTGGCGGTCGGCGATTTCACCCAACTGAAGGACGGCGCCAAGATCCGCGTCGAGCAATAACCCGCCGCCACTGCCGCGGCCGCCATGGAGCTGACAGAGTCATGAGTGAAGCCATCGTCTCTTTGAGAAACGTCGACAAGCGCTACGTTCGCGGCAAACAGAGCGTGGAGGTCCTGCAGGGCTTGAGCCTCGATATTCCGAAGGGTGAGTTCGTCGCGCTGATGGGCCCGAGCGGTTCCGGCAAGACCACCCTTCTGAATCTGATCGGCGGCCTGGATACGCCGACCGCCGGCGAGATCACGGTCGCCGGCCAGCGCCTCGATCGTCTCGGGCAAGGCGCGCTCGCGCGCTGGCGCGCCAATCACGTGGGCTTCGTGTTTCAGTTCTACAACTTGATGCCCATGCTCTCCGCCCTGCGCAACGTGGAGTTGCCGCTGCTCCTGACCCGGCTGTCGGGCGCGCAGCGCAAATCCAATGCCATGGCCGCGTTGACCCTGGTGGGCATCGCCGATCGCGCCAAGCACAAGCCGGCCGAACTGTCGGGCGGCCAGGCGCAGCGCGTCGCCATCGCGCGCGCCCTGGTCGCGGACCCCACCCTTCTGGTGTGCGATGAACCCACCGGCGATCTCGACCGCAAGTCCGCCGACGACGTGCTGCATCTCTTGCAGATGCTGAATCGCGATCACGCCAAAAGCGTGGTCATGGTCACCCACGACCCCAAGGCCGCGGAATTCGCGAGCCGCGTGCTGCACATGGACAAGGGAGCGCTGCTGGAATCCGGCACCGCGCTGGCCTGAAAAAGGGAACGGCGCATGAAATACCTTCCGCTCATCTGGGCCACGCTGTGGCGCAAGAAGACCCGCACGATCTTCACGCTGCTGTCCATCGTCGTCGCCTTCCTGCTGTTCGGCATGCTGGAGACCGTCGACTATGCCTTCGCGCACCCGGATACCGGCGTTACCGGCGCCGACAAACTGATCACGACCAACAAGTACTCCATCACCCTGTCGTTGCCGATTGCCGACGCGCAGCAGATTCGTTCCGTGCCCGGCGTGGCCGAGGTCACCTGGATTTCCTGGTTCGGCGGCTACTACCAAGAGTCGAAGAACTTCGTGTTCGCGCTGCCCGTCGACACCGACACCTATTTCAACCTGCACAAGGGCGAATTCATCGTCAGCGACGCACAGATGCAGGCTTACCGCAACACCCGCACCGGCGCGCTGGTCAATAAGGCGCTGATGAAGAAATTCGGCTGGAAGGTCGGCGACAAGATACCCCTGCATTCGACCATCTGGACGCGAAAGGACGACGGTTCCCTGGACTGGACTTTCGACATCGTCGGCACCATCGACGTCAAGGATCCGACTCAGGCCCAGGCGCAGGCTTCCACCGTCCTGTTCCACTATGAATTGTTCGATGAGGGGCGCGGCTTCGGCAAGGGCGAGGTGGGCTGGTTCGAGGAGCGCGTCGACCATCCCGCCCAGTCCGCCGCCATCTCCGGCCGGATCGACGCGCTGTTCGCAAATTCTCCGAACGAGACCAAGACCCAGCCGGCGAACGACTTTACGATGGCCTTCATCAAGCAGTTCGGCGACATCGGCTTCGTGCTGCGCGCCATCCTGGGCGCGGTGTTTTTCGCCCTGCTTTTCCTCACCGGCAACACCATGATGCAGTCGGTCCGGGAGCGCATCCCGGAACTCGCCGTGCTGAAGACCCTCGGCTTCGGCGACGACAAGGTCTTGATGCTGGTGCTCGCCGAGTCGCTTCTGCTGTGCATGATCGCCGCGCTGATCGGGCTGGCATTGAGCTATGCCGCGCTGCCCATCATCAGGATGGGATTGCAGGGAGTGGAGCTGTCCCCCGCGGCGTTGATCCCCGGAATCGGCGTGGCGGTGCTGCTGGCGCTCATCGTCGGCGCGGCGCCCGCGCTGCGCGCCATGCGGCTGAATATCGTCGACGCGCTGGCGGACAAGCGCTGACCGTTCATTGATCCAGGGAGCCTAGTCGCATGTTCAAGCAATTCATCGCCGTCATCGGCATGAGCCTGCAAACGCTGCCGCAGCGCATCGGCGCCTCCAGCGTCATCGTCATCGGCATCGCGGGAGTTGTCGCGGTATTGGTCTCGGTGCTCGCCATGGGCGCGGGCTTCCGGCACACACTCGCGGACAGCGGCCGTGCCGATCGCGCGATCATCCTGCGCGGCGGCTCGGATGCCGAACTGAACAGCAATTTGACGCGTTCGGACGTCGACACCATCAGCAATGCGCCGGGCCTCGCCAAGGATTCGCAGGGCAAGGCGCTGCTGTCGAGCGAACTCGTGACCGTGGTGAACGTGCCCAAGATCGACACCGGCACCGACGCCAACGTCACCCTGCGCGGCGTCGGCCTGAAGCTCACCGAAGTCCGGCCCGAACTGAAAGTCGTGGAGGGACGCATGTTTCGGCCGGCGGTGCGCGAGCTGATCGCGGGGGCCGGAGCCGCCAAGCAATTTCGCGGGCTTGGCGTGGGCAGCGTACTTCACCTGCGCAATGCCGATTGGACGGTGACCGGAGTGTTCACCAGCAACGGCGACGTGCACGAATCGGAGCTGCTGGCGGACGTCGATACCGTGGGCTCGTCGATCGAACGCAGCGGCTACAGCTCGGCGGTCGGTTTGCTCACCGGCCCCGGGCAATTCGGCCGCTTCAAGGATGCGCTGACCACCGATCCGCAGCTCAAGGTCGACGTGCAGCGGGAACCGGAATACTACGCCGCGCAGTCCAAGAACCTGAGCCAGGCCATCAACGTCGTCGGCAAGACGGTGGCCATCATCATGGCGATCGGCGCCATGTTCGGCGCCCTCAACAGCATGTATTCAGCAGTCGCGGCCCGCGGCATGGAAATCGCCACGCTGCGGGCAATCGGCTTCGGAGCCCTGCCGGTGCTCTCGTCGGTGATGATCGAGGCGCTGCTGCTATCCCTGCTCGGGGGAGTCATCGGCGCTGCGCTCGCCTGGCTGTTCTTCAACGGCCACAGCGTCAGCACGTTGGGCGGCGCCTTCGCGCAGGTGGTGTTCAAGCTCACGGTCACCCGCACGTTGATCGTGACCGGCATCGTCTGGGCCTGCGTCATCGGCCTGCTCGGCGGCCTCTTTCCGGCGCTGCGCGCCGCGCGGCTGCCCGTCGCGGAGGC
>JBARBX010000069.1:0-4092 GCA_049793535.1 Steroidobacteraceae bacterium
GGCATGCACGGCGCCAATCGCACCGGCCGGCCCTTTACCGGAGATCATGCCGGCATCCTGCTGTACGCGAGCTTGCACAAATTCGGCCTCGCCAGCGGCCCGGTGTCCACCGCCGCGGATGACCCGCTGCGGCTCCTGCAAACCAGAATCACCAATTCGGTGAAATGCCTGCCGCCGGCCAACAAACCGCTGCCGTCGGAAATCAAAGTCTGCAACGACTACCTGCGCGTGGAGCTCGGGCAGGCGCCGCGCCCCAAAGTCATTCTGGCGCTGGGTGCGATCGCGCACGCGGCGGTGCTGCGCGCCTGCGGATTACCTGCCGGCGCGCATCGCTTCGCGCACGCCGCCGAACACGCCATCGGCAAGGATCAAGTGCTGCTGGATTCCTATCATTGCAGCCGCTACAACACTCAGACCCGGCGGCTGACCACCGCCATGTTCGAAGCGGTCATCGGCAGGGCGCGAGAACTCATGCTCGCCGCAGCGAGCCTCAGACAGGCTCCTGGATCTTAGATGAACGCGGCACCGTTCGACGCGAAGGCGTATGTCGACAGTCTGCCCGGCCGCCCGGGCGTCTACCGGATGCTGGACGTGCAGGGGGAGATTCTATACGTCGGCAAAGCGCGCAATCTCAAGAGCCGCGTCGGATCGTACTTTCAACCGGGCAACGTACAGCCCAAGGTCCAGGCGCTGGTCGCCAAGACCGCGAGCATGGAAGTCACCATCACGAATTCCGACACGGAAGCGCTGCTGCTGGAATTCAACCTCATCAAAAAGCACCGTCCGCGCTTCAACGTGGTGCTGCGCGACGACAAGACCTTCCCCTACCTGCACGTCGAAACCCGGCATGATTTTCCGCGCGTGACCTTTTACCGCGGATCGCGCAAGGAGCCGGGGAGGTTCTTTGGGCCGTATCCGTCGGCGGGCGCGGTGCGCGAAACTCTCCAACAACTGCAGAAGCTGTTCCGCCTGCGAAATTGCGACGATACATACTTCGCGAATCGGTCGCGGCCCTGCTTGCAGTACCAGATCCAGCGCTGCACGGCGCCCTGTGTGGGCCTCATCTCCAAGGAGAACTACGCGCGCGACGTGGATGCGGCCATCAAGGTGCTGGAGGGCCGCAGCGACGAGGTGAATCAAGAGCTGGTGCGCCGTCTGGAAGCGGCGGCGGAGCTGCTACACTTCGAGGAGGCCGCGCAGTTGCGCGACCAGCTAGCGAAGCTCAAGTCGGTTCAAGCGCAGCAAATCGTCACGGCCGCCGCCGACCACGACGCCGACGTCATCGGGATCGCGGCCCGGGGAGGAGAGTACTGCGTCGCGCTGATGTTCATTCGCGCCGGCCGAAGCCTCGGCAGCACGACCTTCTTCCCCAAGGCGCCGTTTGCCGAGCTGCCGGAAGTGCTCGCGGCCTTCGTCACCCAGTACTACCTGGAGCGGGAGTCGCCGCCGGAGATCATCGTCGCGCAGGATTTCGACGAGATGTCCGTGCTCGAGGCGACGTTGACGCAACGCTCCGGCCGCAAAGTGCGCATCGCGTCGCAGGTTCGCGGCATCCGCGCACGCTGGCTGGAGATGATGCACGAAAACGCGGAACAGGCGCTCACCATGCGCGGCCTCGCGCGCGCCGGCATCGAGGCGGGCCTAGAAGATCTGCGCGAGGCCTTCGATCTGGCGGAGGTACCGAGCCGGATCGAGTGCTTCGACATCAGCCATACTGGCGGCACCGATACGGTGGCGTCCTGCGTCGTGTTCGGCGAGGAGGGTCCGCTCAAGAGCGAGTACCGGCGCTTCAACATCGCGGGGATCCAGCCGGGCGACGACTACGCCGCCATGCATCAGGCGTTGACGCGCAGGTACAAGCGGGTGTGGGATGGAGAGTTTACCGCGCCCGACGTCTTGCTCATCGACGGCGGCAAGGGGCAGCTCGCGGAAGCGGCCAAGGTGCTCGAAGAGTTGGCAATCAGCGGAATAGCCTTGATCGGCGTCGCCAAGGGTGCCGACCGGCGGCCGGGGCAGGAGCAACTGTTCTTGTTGGGGCGGGACACGGCCACTATACTGGCTCCGGACTCGCAGGCACTGCATCTGATTCAGCGCGTGCGCGACGAGGCCCACCGTTTCGCCGTCACGGGACACCGGCGCAAACGCGCCAAACGTCATAGCCAGTCGATACTAGAAACCATCCCGGGCCTGGGGCCCGTCAAACGCCGCGAGCTACTGAAACAGTTCGGAGGCTTGCAGGGGATCTTGCGTGCCGGCATCGAGGATTTCGTACAAATTCGCGGCTTGGGACGCGATCTCGCCCAGGTGATCTATGAGCACCTCCACCCCGGGCGCTGACGGTCCTTCGCATTGGAATCTGCCGAATGCGCTGACGTGGCTGCGTATATTGATGATCCCGGCCATCATTGCGCTGTTCTACTTGCTGCCCTACCCATGGGCGGATCCGGCCGCGTGCGCCGCCTTTGCGCTGGCCGGCATCACCGACACCTTGGACGGCTACTACGCGCGCAAATTGGGCCAAACCTCGCGTCTCGGCGCATTCCTCGATCCCGTCGCCGACAAACTCATCGTGGCCGCCGCCCTGGTGCTCATCGTGAGCAAGGATCCCCGGTGGTTCGTGGTCATCGTCGCGGTGGTCATCATCGGCCGGGAAATCGCCGTATCGGCGCTGCGCGAATGGATGGCGGAGATCGGCGCACGCAGCCGCATGAAAGTGACCGTTCTGGCCAAGTACAAGACCATCATGCAGATCGTAGGGCTCTCCCTGCTTTTGTTCCGGCAGAACCTGTTCGGCGTCATCCCGACCTACAAGCTCGGTTTGCTGCTGACGGCGATTGCGGCGGTTCTCACGCTTTGGTCGATGGTCCAGTATTTGCGCGTGGCATGGCCGGAATTGCGGGGCAGTTCAAGGCTTTAGCGGCATTCCGCAGCGGTTTTTTCTTGACTCCCGGCGGCGCGGCCCTACAATTGCGCCTCTCTATAGGGCGGGAATAGCTCAGTTGGTAGAGCGCAACCTTGCCAAGGTTGAGGTCGCGAGTTCGAGCCTCGTTTCCCGCTCCAAAGCTCCTTCTTACTCATAAGTTTGCCGATGGTGGTCGAAAACCCTGTTGCAAACTCGTTGCAATCCGGCCGTTCCAACGCTTGCCCTTGAGCTCACCGCTTGGCGCTGACGATTTGATGATTGTCGCCGCTCGTGTTGCTGGTTCGCTACGTAAGTCTAGGTGCCGGAGGCTGACCGGCAACCTTTCGTCGGCCTCGGATTGGCTGAGAATAAGCCCTCGACATCTTGGATGACATCGAACGTGGCAGCGTGCATAATCTGCCGTTCATAATTGTTGCTGGCGAACAACATGTGGTTAGGGGAGACGAACACGTGAAACATAAGAACATTCTGGCCGCCTCGGTCGCACTGGCCGTCGCGGGTAGCGCTTGGGCGGATGTGGACACGAGCACGGAACTGCCAGAGATAGTGATCACTGCCACCAAGCGCGAATCGACCGTGCAGGACACCCCCATCAGCGTCACGGCAATCTCGGCGAGCGATATTGCCAACAAGGGATTGACGGACTTCAACAGTCTCGCGCAGACCGTGCCCGGCATCTCCATGCGCACCGCAGGACCCGGCCAGACGGAATTTGAGATGAGGGGCCTGAGCTCCGCGGGTGGCAACACCTCCGTGGTGGGTTTTTACTTCGACGAGACCGCGCTGTCGTCGCCGGCCTCGGCGCAGCTGGGCAAGGTTGTCATTGACCCCAATCTGTATGATCTGAACCGCGTGGAAATCCTGCGTGGCCCCCAAGGTACGTTGTACGGTGCCAGCTCCATGGGTGGTACTGTGAAACTGGTGCCCAATGCTCCGCAGCTAGGGCAGTTCGTCGCCAGCGGCGAGACGGTGGTGTCGGAGACCGGCTCGGGCGGAGGCACCAACTTCACGCAGAACGGTATGGTGAACCTCCCACTGGGAACGAACGTGGCCCTGCGCCTTGTGGGGTCGTCGGACTCGGAAAGCGGCTGGCTCAATCGCTACGTGTTCGCCGACGGCGCGGTGCCGACAGATGGGGCGACCGGTGCCCGGCCGCCCGGCTTTTATTC
>JBARBX010000070.1:0-4369 GCA_049793535.1 Steroidobacteraceae bacterium
CTTCTTCGCTCACATGCTCATCGAGCTGGAAGGGCAGCGGCTCGGAGCGGTTGAGGATGTCGAGCTCCTGGCACAAGATTTCCACTTGCCCCGACTTGAGGTGCCCATTGGCCGTGCCCGGCGGGCGGGCCCGCACCAAGCCTTTGACCTTCAGCACGAACTCGTTGCGCACTCGCTCGGCCATGGCGAACACCGCGGCCTTATCGGGGTCGAACACGATCTGCAGCAGGCCCTCGCGATCGCGCAGGTCGACGAAAATGACCCCGCCGTGGTCGCGGCGGCGATGCGCCCAGCCGGCGACGGTGACGACCTGCCCCGTCAATGACTCGTTGACCTGCCCGCAATAATGGCTGCGCATACGCGAACACCCCAAAGGAAAGCGCGCGATGCTAAGGCTTGAGGGCTGCGCGGGCAAGCCCGGCGGCCGGATCAGCGCCGCCTTTTTGTCCGGGAAGCCTGCTTTTTGACCGGTCTTCGCGCCACGGGCTTGCCGCGCGCGGTAGTGCGCCCCCGCTTGGTACTCTTTCCCGGCGCGGACGCCGCTTCAGCCTTCTTCGAAGACGTAGGCTCTGGCGCCGCCGCCGACTTGTCCGCGGGCTTGTCCTTGGACGGCGCATCCTTGGACGGCGCATCCTTGGACTGGGATTCGGCACCCTTGGCGTCCTTGCCGTTCCCGCCTGCAGGCTGGCCATCCTGAGCCGAGTCTTTCACAGCCTCTTTGGCACCGTCGCCCGCGGCCTTGGCGTCCGCCTCCGGCCGGTCGGCGAGGTTGCGCTGGTTGTCCTTATCGCCCTTGAAGTCGGTCTCGTACCAGCCACCGCCCTTGAGGCGGAACACCGGCGCCGACATCAAGCGCTGCAGCTGCGACTTGCCGCAATGGGGGCATTTCTTCAGCGGCGCCTCAGTGATCTTCTGCATGGCCTCGAGATCGTGGCCGCAGTTCTTGCACTGGTATTCGTAAAAAGGCATGGTTTTCCTATTCTGTCCCTAATCGAGGGGCGGCGAAGTATAGCGAACCGCGCGGCCTCAATGGACGCGCTCCTTCTCAAAAACCAGTGTATCGCGCTTCAACTTGACGACCACCCGATCGCCGGCCACGAAATCCCCGCGCAGAATCTTCTGCGCCAGGGGATTCTCGATCTGCGCCTGAATGGCACGCTTCAGCGGCCGCGCACCATACACCGTGTCGAAGCCGGCTTCGCCGATCTTGTCGCGCGCCTCGTCTTCCAAGCGCAGCGTGATGTCGCGCTCCGCTAGCCGCTGCCGCAAACGGCTCAACTGGATGTCGACGATGGCCCGAATCTGCTCGCGCCCCAACGAATGGAACACCACGATCTCATCCACTCGGTTGATGAACTCGGGCCGGAAATGCTGGGTCACCACGGCCATCACCGCGTCCTTCATCTTGGCGTAATTGGCCTCGCCCGAGAGTTCCTGGATGACCTGGGACCCCAAATTCGAGGTCATGATCACCACGCTGTTGCGAAAATCCACCGTTCGGCCCTGACCGTCGGTCAAGCGGCCATCGTCCAAGACCTGCAGCAGCACATTGAAGACATCGGGATGGGCTTTCTCGATTTCATCGAGCAGGATCACGCAGTACGGCCGCCGCCGTACGGCCTCGGTCAGGTACCCGCCTTCTTCGTAGCCCACGTAGCCCGGGGGTGCGCCGATCAAACGCGCCACCGAGTGCTTCTCCATGAATTCCGACATATCGATGCGCACCAAGGAGTCCTCGGTGTCGAACATGAACTCGGCCAGCGCCTTGCAGAGCTCGGTCTTGCCGACGCCGGTCGGCCCCAGAAACATGAATGAGCCGCTCGGCCGGTTCGGATCGGAGAGCCCCGCACGAGTACGGCGAATGGCATCCGCCACCGCCTTGACGGCCTCCTGCTGTCCGACGACCCGCTTGCCCAGTACCTCCTCCATGCGCAGCAGCTTGTCGCGCTCGCCCTCCAGCATGCGCGACACTGGAATGCCGGTCCATTTCGACACGATCTCGGCGATTTCCACCTCGGTCACCGAGTTGCGCAATAGCTGATTCGGCTTTTGTTCGGCCTCGAGCGCCATGGCCAGGCGCTGCTCGAGCGCCGGGATGCGCCCGTATTGCAGCTCCGACATGCGTGCCAGGTCCTGTGCGCGCCGGGCCGCATCCATGTCCGTGCGTGCCCGATCCAGCTCTTCTTGGATGTGCGCCGCTCCTTGGATCGAAGCCTTCTCCGCCTTCCACACCTCCTCGAGATCCGAGTACTCTTTTTCCAGCCCCTTCAGCGCCTCTTCCAGGGTGCTCAACCGCTTGCGCGATGCCTCGTCGGCCTCCTTCTTGAGCGCCTCGCGCTCGATCTTGAGCTGAATGATGCGCCGGTCGAGCTTGTCGAGAGCCTCGGGCTTCGAGTCGATTTCCATGCGAATCAGCGAGCCCGCCTCATCGATCAAATCGATGGCCTTGTCGGGCAACTGCCGGTCCGAGATGTAGCGATGCGACAGCGTCGCCGCCGCCACGATTGCGGGGTCCGTGATCTGCACTTTATGGTGGACTTCGTAACGCTCTTTCAGGCCGCGCAGGATGGCGATCGTGTCCTCCACCGAGGGCTCATCGACCATCACCTTCTGGAAGCGCCGCTCGAGCGCCGCATCCTTCTCGATGTACTTGCGATATTCGTCGAGAGTGGTGGCGCCGACGCAGTGCAACTCGCCCCGGGCGAGGGCGGGCTTCAGCATGTTGCCCGCGTCCATGGCGCCCTCGGCCTTGCCGGCGCCGACCATGGTGTGCAACTCGTCGATGAACAGAATGACCTGGCCTTCCTGTTTGGCCAGATCGTTCAAAACCGCCTTCAGCCTTTCCTCGAACTCGCCGCGAAATTTCGCGCCGGCGATCAACGCGCCCAGATCGAGCGACAGAATCCGCTTGTGGCGCAGGCCCTCGGGCACTTCGCCGTTGACGATGCGTTGCGCCAGTCCCTCGACGATGGCCGTCTTGCCGACGCCAGGCTCGCCGATGAGCACCGGATTGTTCTTGGTGCGCCGCTGCAGCACTTGAATGGTGCGGCGGATCTCATCGTCGCGCCCGATCACCGGATCGAGCTTCCCCGAAGTCGCGCGCTCCGTCAGGTCGATGCTGTATTTTTCCAGCGCCTGTCGATTCTCCTCGGCCCCGGCGTCCTCCACTTTGGCGCCGCCGCGCACTTCCTCGATGGCCTTTTCTAGCGCGGCGCGGGTCACGCCGTTGGCCTTGAGCAGCCTGCCCAGCTCGCCGCGATCCTCGCTGGCCGCCAGCACGAACAGTTCGCTCGAAATGAACTGATCGCCGCGCTGTTGCGCCAGCTTGTCGGTCACGTTCAGGAGCTTGTTCAAGTCGTTGCCCAGCAGCACCTCGCCGCCGGCGCCCTCAACCTGGGCGACGCGATCGAGGGTCCCGGCCAGATCCGAGCGCAGCTTGGCCACCTGCGCGCCCGCCTTCTCGAGCAAGGGCCGCGCAGTGCCGCCCTGTTGGTCGAGCAGCGCCGCCATGAGATGCACCGGCTCGATGTATTGATTGTCCCGGCCCACGGCGAGGGATTGGGCATCCGCCAATGCCGCCTGAAATTTGGTCGTCAGCTTGTCCATTCGCATAGGCTGTCCTCAATGGGGGTGCGCACGGTCCAATTCAACGAGACTCCAGCCAAATCAGCGTGGCTTGCCGGCCGGTCACCCCGTCGCGACGGTGCGAAAAGTACCGGTCCGCAGCGCCAAAGGTGCACTCGCCGCCGCCGTAGATGCGGCCGACTCCGCGGGCCTTAAGACGTCGCCGCGCGAGCGTCCCCAGATCCGCCATGAACCGTCCGCGCGCGTTCGGCGCAAAGGCCTCCTCGGCGCCCGGATCACCGGCGAGCAACGCCTCGCGAACTTCCGCTCCGATCTCGAAGTACCGGGGTCCGATGGCGGGACCCAGCCACGCCAAGAGCCTCTCAGGGGACGCTCCCGCCGCCGTCACCGCCGTCAGCGCGGCCTCGATCACCCCCGCGGCGATTCCACGCCAGCCCGCATGTACCGCCGCCACCAGCTCGCCCGATTCCCCGGCCAAGAGCACCGGCAGGCAATCCGCCGAGAGAATGGCGCACACCCGCCTAGGGCTGCGCGTAAAGGCCGCGTCGGCGGGCCCCATGGCGGCATCGCCGGGATGATGGAGCGCCGCATCGAGGTCCGCCACACGGGCCCCATGCACCTGCTCGAGCCACGTAGGCTCAGCCGGCAACCCGGCCGCCACCTTCAAGCGCCGGCGGTTCTCCGCCACCGCTGCGCTTAAGTCGCCGACATGGCCCCCTAAATTGAGCGAGGCATACGGGGCGGCGCTGGCACCGCCGGTTCGGAACGTGGAGAGCGCTCGGAC
>JBARBX010000071.1:0-8595 GCA_049793535.1 Steroidobacteraceae bacterium
CTCGCAAGGGGTCGACCTCGCCGTCGAAGGGACAGCCGAATGCCGTTGAAATAATGATTTGCGCGCGGCGGGAATGCTCCCGAGCCAGGCGCACGACTTCGCAGCACATGGCGAGGGATGCATCGGAAGACAGGCCCTGATTGCGAGCCGCGAAGCCATCGGAGGCCGCGCACACCGCCCCCAATTCATCCATGCCCGCTTCGATGGCGCGCAGCGCACCCCGTTTGTTCAACACCAAGCCGATGAAGATGACTCCGTCGCGCCGCGGCAGCTCGGCCGCCACCGCGTCGGCATCGGCCATCTGCGGGACGAGTTTGGGATTCACGAAACTCGCGGCCTCAATTCGGCGCACTCCAGCGTCGAGCGCATGGCGGATGAATTCGAGCTTTTGGGTCGTGGTGAACAGTACCGATTCGTTCTGCAGCCCGTCGCGCGGGCCGACTTCGACTATTTCGATATCTGGCATATTTAGTCCTTTATTTCATACACTTATGGATGAAATATAATGCTAATTGTCATCGCTGGATCCGTAACCGCCACCGCCCGGCGTCGCCACCACGAAGATATCGCCGGCTTCCATGCCGACCTCGGCAAGAGCCCCAAGCCGCTCCACGCGCCCATCGGCGCGTTCCACCCAATTTTCGCCCGGCGCGCCGCTCCCGCCGCCCTTCAGGCCGAAGGCACCGTGGCGCCTGCCATTGCTCAAAATGGAGGCGGTCATGGCTTCCAAGAAACGCATCCGCCGCACGCCACCGTCGCCGCCGCGCCAGCGGCCCTCTCCTCCGGATCCCGCGCGAATAGCATAGGACTCGAGACGCACGGGGAATCGAAACTCCAGGATCTCCGGGTCGGTGAGCCGCGAATTGGTCATGTGAATTTGGACCACGCTGGTGCCCGCAAATTCGGGACCCGCGCCTGACCCGCCGGAAATGGTCTCGTAGTACTGGTACTGCGCATTGCCGAAGGTGAAATTGTTCATGGTGCACTGGCCTGCCGCCATGATGCCCAAAGCGCCGTACAGGGCATTGGTGATGCAGGTCGAAGTCTCGACATTTCCGGCGACCACCGCGGCCGGTGAGTGCGGATTCAGCATGCAGCCTTCGGGTATGAGGATATTCAACGGCTTGAGGCACCCTGCGTTCAGCGGAATGTCATCGTTCACCAAGGTGCGGAATACGTACAGAACCGCCGCGGTGGTGATCGCCCGCGGCGCATTGAAATTGTTACGCTGCTCGCGGCTGGTGCCGCTGAAGTCGATGCAGGCGCTGCGCTGCCGGGCGTCCACCCGCACGCTGACGCGGATTTGGGCGCCATTGTCGAGCGGCAGGGTGAACTCGCCGTCCTTGAGCGCCGTGATGACGCGGCGCACCGACTCCTCGGCATTGTCCTGCACGTGGCGCATGTAGGCGGCCACGGTATCGCGCCCGTGCTGTGCCACCGTGGATTTGAGTTCCAAGACCCCCTGCTCGTTCGCCGCGATTTGCGCGCGCAAGTCGGCGAGGTTCTGCGCCGGGTTGCGCGCCGGGTAGGGTCCCGATGTCAGCAGATCGCACAATGCAGCCTCGTGCAGAGTGCCGTGCTCGACCAGTTTGAAGTTGTCGATCAGCACGCCTTCGTCGGCAATGGCGGTGGAAAACGGCGGCATGGACCCGGGGGTGGTGCCGCCGATGTCCGCGTGATGGCCGCGGGATGCCACGAAAAAACTCGGCCGGGCATCGCCGTCGGCGAGATACACCGGCGTCACCACCGTGACGTCCGGAAGATGGGTACCGCCGTGGTAGGGATCGTTCAGAACGTACACATCGCCGCCTTGCATGTAAGGGTTCCGCGCAATGACGGTGCGGATCGACTCGCTCATCGAGCCCAGGTGCACCGGCATATGGGGCGCATTGGCGATCAGCGACCCTTGCGCATCGAACAAGGCGCAACTGAAATCCAGCCTCTCCTTGATGTTCACCGAGTACGCGGTGTTCTGCAGCCGCAGTCCCATCTGCTCGGCAATGTTCATGAATACATTGTTGAACAACTCCAGAGTGACCGGGTCGACGCGCGTACCCGCGGCCTGGCGTACCGTGCGGGCGCGAACTCGATGCAACTCGATGCAACCCGAGGCCGTGATCGACGCCCGCCAACCCGGCTCGACCACGGTGGTGGCATTGCGATCGGCGAGGATCGCCGGGCCGTCGATACGCGCCCCGGCGCCCAGCGTCCCGACCTTGTATAGACCGACATCGCGCCAACCCGCGGGCTCTTCGCCGCGGAGGCAGTACATGCGCACGGTGACGTCCGCAACCGCTTCGAATCCAGGCATCGACGCGGCCGGTGCGGTAGCGCTCCCTCCTGGCGCGCCGGGGGCGATGCATTCCACGGTCACCGACTCGATCACCAGCGCCTGCTTCGGCATGAGAAAGGCAAAGCGGCGGCGATAGGCGCGCTCGAAAGCCTCGCGTACCGCGGCCGCCGCGTCGCTCGCTGCACCTTGCAGGGGCAACTCCACCCCCAGTGCCGTGTCGGTGCCTTGGTAGCGAATGTGCAAGCGAAACACGATGCGCAGCGCGGCGCCCGCCGCGGCGGGTTCCAGCCCCTGAGCGCGCAACTCCTCGCGGCCTTCGTTCTCCAGGCGCTGCGCGAGCCGCCGCGCCTCGTGAAGGCCGGCATCGTTGAGTTCAAGTTCCGCCGCGGCTTCGCGCATGACGATTTGATCCGCGAGCCCCATGCCATAGGCCGACAGTACGCCCGCCAGTGGGTGGCTGAAAATCCGGCTCATCCCGAGTGCGTCGGCCACCTGGCAGGCGTGCTGACCGCCCGCACCGCCGAAACATTGCAGGGTGTAGCCGCTCACATCGTAGCCGCGCATGACGGAGATGCGCTTCACGGCGTTCGCCATGCTGCCGACGGCAATCTGCAGGGCGCCCGCCGCCGCTTGCTCCGGGCTGATGGGCTCACCGGCCTCGGTCATGCGCTGCGCCAACTCGGCGAAGCGCCGCGCCACAACGCCGCCGTCGAGAGATTCATTCGCCTCGGGGCCGAACACCCGCGGAAAGAATTCGGGTTGGATGCGGCCGAGAAAAACGTTCGCGTCGGTAACGGTCAAGGGGCCGGCACGCCGATAGCTTGCGGGTCCGGGGTCGGCACCCGCCGATTCGGGGCCCACGCGCAGCCGCGCGCCATCGAAGCGGATTATGGATCCGCCGCCGGCAGCGATGCTGTGGATGCTCATCATGGGCGCGCGAATGCGCACGCCGCCGACTTCGGTGTCGAACGTGCGCTCGTATTCGCCGGCAAAATGGCTCACGTCGGTGGACGTGCCGCCCATGTCGAAGCCGATGACTCTCGAGTGTCCCGCCTCTTGCGCCGTGCGCGCCATGCCGACGATCCCTCCGGCCGGGCCTGACAGAATCGCATCCTTGCCATGGAAATGATGCGCCCGGGTCAGACCGCCGGAACTCTGCATGAAGAAGAGCGGCACCCCGGGCATGAGACCTGCCACCCCGTCGACATAGCGCCGCAGGATGGGAGAAAGATAGGCATCGACAACCGTGGTGTCGCCGCGCGGCACGAGCTTCATGAGCGGACTTACCCGATGCGACACGGAAATCTGTGTGAAGCCGATATGAAGCGCCAAATTTTCGGCCGCCCGCTCGTGCTGCGTGTAGCGGTAGCCGTGCAGGAACACGATGGCGCAGGAGCGCAATCCTGCGGCATAAGCCTCCTGCAACTGGGCGCGCAGCGCCGCCTCGTCCAGGGCCTCGACGAGCTCGCCGCGGGCGCCCACTCGCTCCGCGGCTTCGATCACGCGCTCATACAGCATTTCGGGAAGCACAATATGCCGGTCGAACAGCCGCGGTCTGGCCTGAGTCGCAATCCGCAGCGCGTCGCGAAAGCCGCGCGAAATGACCAGCAGAGTGCGTTCGCCCTTGCGCTCCAGCAGCGCGTTGGTCGCCACGGTGGTGCCCATCTTGACGCAGGCCACGCGTTGCGCCGTGATCGGCTCCCCGTGTGCCAACCCGAGCAGCCGGCGGATTCCTTCCACCGCGGCGTCAGGATACTGCGATGGGTTTTCCGACAGCAGTTTTTCCGTGTGTAGGCGCCCATCCGGCGCGTATCCGACGACGTCGGTGAACGTGCCTCCCCGATCGATCCAAAATTGCCAGCGGCCGCTCATGGAAAATCTAACTGCGCGTTCGGATTCGCAGCGCGTCCCAGCTCGCGTCGGCCATCCATCCGCCGTCCACGGGCAGACTCACCCCGTTGATGAAGCCGCTGCGCTCCCCGTCCACGAGAAAGGCGATTGCCTCGGCGACATCTCCGGTCGTTGCGAAGCGCGCCATCGGTACGCGATCGACGATGTCGGCGTCCGAATACGCTCCGCTGCCCTGATCCGCGGTGTCCATTTCGGTCTTGATCCATCCCGGGCACACGGCGTTGACCCGCACACCGCGTGCGCCCCATTCGGCGGCCAGAGTCCTGGTCAGGCCGATCAAACCGTGCTTGGAGGCATTGTAGGCGCTTCTGTGAATGACGCCCGCGAGACCCGCGACCGAGGCGACGTTCACGATGCTGCCGCGGCGCCTTGCCAGCATCTGCACGCCCAGATGCCGGCACATCAGGAATGGGCCGAACAGGTTGATGTCCATCACGCGCTGCCATTGCCCGGCGGTTGTGTCCTCGGCGGCCGCAATCAGACTGATGCCCGCATTGTTCACCAATCCGTCGGCCGCACCGTAGTCGCGGGCGATGCGCTCGGCCGCCTGCAGCACGAAGGGTTCGGAGGAGACATCGCCCACCATTGCCTCGGCCTGCGCTCCGGCGCTGCGCAGCCGATCCACTTGCTCATCGAGCGGCTTCACATCCAGCAGAATCACGCGGCAACTGCGCCGCGCCAGCAGCGAGGCGGTCGCAAAGCCGACGCCTTGTGCCGCTCCGGTTACTACCATGGTTTTCACCTTGGCCCCTTCATCATGGCGCGTGGCCTGGTGCGGCATCCACCGACTGCTCGACCTCGATCCACAGCCAGGCGACGGCAGAGGCGGCGGAAAAGGCCGCGCCGAGCACGAACGCCGTGTGCCACAAATGCTCGCCCGACAGATAGCCGACAATGGGGATGCCGACGATGCCGCCGAGATTACCCCCGGTGTTCATGACTCCGCTCACCGCCATGGTGTCCCCGCGCCCCACCGTCATGGCCGCCCCCCAGTAGGCGCCCTCGCTGAGCTCTATGGAGGCAAAGCACACGGCAAGCCCTACCACTGCGAGATAGGGATTCGAGGCATTCACCGAAATCAACAGCAAGGCACCGGCGGCGGACACCGCAACCAGCGGAACGAGCCGGTAGCCCCAGCGGTCGCCCATGCGGCGGCACAGCCCGCCGGTGATCGCTCCGCCGACGCCGGCCCCTGCAGCCGCGGCCAGCGGCGGCACCGTGGCGAGCCAGCCGCTTTCCAACACTGAGAAATGCCGCTCCTGCACCAGGTACAAGAACACCCAATTGGAGAGCAGGTAGAAGGTGTAGTTCATGCACAGGTAAGAGATGGCCAGCAACAGGACATTGCGGTTCTTGAGGATGAGCAGCAGCCGCTTGAAGTTGATCTGACTGTCGACCGGCGCCACATCCTGACTGCCGATCTCCGCAAGCTCGCGCGCCGACATGGCGGGATGTTCGCGCGGCGTATTGCGTCCGTACCATGCCCACAGCGCAATCAATCCCAAGGCCGGCAAACTCACCCATAGCAGGGCCCGCTGCCAGCCCATGGTGGACATGAGCGTGGCAACCAGCGGCGGTGTGAGCGCCGCGCCCATGCCCAATGCCATGGTCTGCAGGCCCTGAACGGTGGTCCACCAGCTCGGCGGGAACCACACTTCGAACACGCCGGCTGATACGGGGAAAATCGCCGCCTGCGAGCAACCCAGCAGCAGCTGCACGGCGAGCAGCGCCAAGAACAGCCCTCCCCCGGTGAGAATATAGGGCACCAGCGGCATCCCGAGGGTGGCCACAAAAGCCAGCAGTCCGATGATGACGAAGGTGCGCCGCGCGCCGTGGCGCTGGCCGAAGACGCCGCCGGGAAGCTGTAGCAAGCCATAGCCCAGCACGAAGCTCCACTCGATCAAGCTGATCTGAAACTGGCTGAGGTGCAGCTCCGGCATCATTTGCGCGGCCACGACCGTGATGCTCTTTTGTTGGAAATAGGCCAGGAATCCGAACCCGAACAGCAGGGAGAAGATGCGCCAGCGGATGCGGAACCACGGCGCGTGCGGCGCTGTGGCGGGTGCGGGTGCGAGTTCGGCGGCGGACGAGGCTGGCGGCTCCATGCGATATATTGGCATATTGCCATCCGGGGTTACGCAATGAAAAACCGCCCGAGCGGATTCGGGATCGAGGAATTGCCGCGCATCGTTCGCGGCCAGGGCAGCTACTTGTTCGATGCGCAGGGACGGCGCTATCTCGACGGATCGGGCGGTCCGGCGGTCTTCTGCCTGGGGCACGCCCACCCCGAGGTGAATGCGGCCATTGCGCGTCAATTCGCGGAGATCGCCTACGCCTATCGCTATTTATTCACGAGCTCCGCCCTCGAAGGCTTGACCGAGTTCGTGCTCGGCCTGTGCGGCGGCGGATTCACGGACATCGTGTACAGCGGCAGCGGGTCCGAAGCGGTGGAGTCGGCGCTGAAGATCGCGCTTCAGCACTATGCCGCCCGGCGAATGATGGACAAGCGCCGCTTCATCGCGCGCCGGCGCTCCTGGCACGGCAATACCTTGGGCGCGCTGTCGGTGTCGGATTTCGCACAACGGCGCCGTGCCTTCGAGGGCAGCCTGCTCGACGTCACCTTTGTGTCCGCGGCCAATGCCTACCGCTTGCCCGAGGGAGCGTCCGTCGGAGGTCTGGCGGGATTCCTGGCGGCGGAGCTCGAGCAAACCATCGTGTCCTTAGGGCCGCAGCACGTCGCCGCCTTCATCTTCGAACCCATCGTCGGCGCCGCCGGCGGCGTGGTACCGGCACCCGACGGCTACGTGCAGGCGATCCAGGCTGTGTGCCGCAAGTACGACGTTCTGCTCATTGCCGACGAAGTGATGTGCGGCTCCGGGCGCAGCGGCACCTGGCGTGCGCTGGAGCACGATGGAATCGTCCCGGACATCATGTGCATCGCCAAGGGACTGGCCGGGGGCTACATCCCCTTGGGTGCGACGCTGGTCGCGCGGCACGTGGCGGCTCCCATCAAAGCTGAGCACGGTGCCTTCATGACCGGCCACACTTTCACCGGGCACACCGCGGCTTGTGCGGCGGGACTCGCCGTGCAACACATCATCGGGCGCGATCGCCTGCTGGAACGCGTGCGCACCGTGGGCGCTCAATTTCAAGACGCCATTCGCCAATCGTTGTCCAAATTCGACGAGGTCGGCGATGTCCGCGGGCGAGGATTCTTTGTCGGCATCGAGCTGGTTCGCGACCGCCGCTCCCGTGCGCCGTTTCCCGCCGAACGTGCGCTGAGCTTCGACATCGGAGCGCGCAGCTTCGCCGATGGGCTCATTTGCTATCCTTGCGCCGGCAACGTCGATGGAACGGCCGGCGACACGGTGATCATCGCCCCGCCCTACAATGCCAGCGACGGCGAGTTGGAGGAGATCGTCGCCAAACTCGCTCGCGCCGTCGATTCCGCCCTGAGCCGCGGCTAAACCGACTCCGGGGGCGGCGCATCGGACTCGTTCACCGCGACGAAGATGCAGCAGTTGGTGCGCTCGGCCAGCGACGTTCGCTGCGGCCTCCCCCACCAGAAGCCTCCCGAAGGCTGCGGATAGTGCCCGAGCACGATGAGATCGATCGACAGCCGTCGGGAGAATTCGACGATCTGCTCGAGCGTGTTGCCGCTCGCCAAGTATCCTTCGGCGGCGACGCCGCGCGCCTTCAGCCAGTCGATGGACTCCTCGAGCAGCTTGCGGTAGCCGGCTTCCTCGTCGACCAGGCAGGCATGGCCCGCCGCGCCGGCAACGACGGCGGCGCCCGTCACCCCCGAAGGAATAATGGACAGCACATAAACCCGCGCACCGACGAGTATGGCGAGCTCGGCGCCGCGCTTCAGCGCGCGGCGGCCCACCACCGTACCGTCATAGCACAGCAGCACCCGCTTGAACATGACGTCACTCCAGCTGGAACTGCCGATCCACTGCGCCGTCCGCCGCACCGGCAGCGTTCCAACTCCACTCGTCAAAGTATGCTCGGGCCCGGGCGTCAATGCGAATTATTGTCGAGCAGCGGGTACCGTAGTCGCTCGCCCGCACAAAGGCGCTCGACAGCAGGCGTTCCCACTCGAGACTGACTCCCGTCCGCGGCAGCTCATGGTCGGGTGCCGGCCTGTCGTCGCGCAGCAAGGTCAGTAAGGACGCCGTGTCGGGCATCTCCAGCAACGCCGCTTCCAGCATGCCCTTGGCCTTTCGAACTTTGGGCCAGGGAGTGTCGAGCAGGTGGTTGGACAATCCATAGATGCCGGGTCCGAGCTCCCGCCCCAAACCGCGCACGCTCTCATAGATGCCGAGCTTCTCGCCGTCGGAGACGATCACATTGAATCCATTGTAGTTCGCACCGACGGCGTGCAGGTGGCC
>JBARBX010000072.1:0-5393 GCA_049793535.1 Steroidobacteraceae bacterium
GCTCTGCAGACCGAGCGCCGCGAGATACTCATGGCGCAGCGCCGGATTCATGCGTGCGGCCTCGGCGTGCGGCGCCGGCGCAGTTTGCGATACACCCACACCGTCGGCGCGGACAAGGCGTAGCAGCCGAACAATGCCAGCAGGCTGATCGGCAAATGCAGGAATATGAGGATGAATGCGAGGGGCACCAGGACAATGTAGGTGAAGCGCACCCGCGCGCTGGGATTGACCTGCTTGAAGCTGTTGAAGGCGAATCGGCTGATCATGAGCGCGCCCGCCGAGGCGGTGACCAGAAACGCCAATATCAAGCCGGGCAGACCGATGTTGGTTCGATCGCTGGCCAGCCACACCAAGGCCGCGACGATGGCGGCGGCCGAGGGGCTTGGGAGACCCTCGAAGTAATGCTTGTCCTGGGTCGCAGTCCTCGAGTTGAAGCGGGCCAGGCGCAGGGCCGCGGCAGCCGCGTAGAAAAAACACACCAGCCAGCCCAATCGGCGCCACAGGGGTCCGTACTCGGCGATTCGCGCCACTCCCCATTGATAGGTGACGATGGCGGGCGCGACACCGAACGACACCATGTCGGAGAGGCTGTCGTATTCCTTGCCGAACACGCTTTCGGTGTGGGTCCAGCGCGCGACGCGGCCGTCCAATCCGTCGAATATCATCGCGATGAACACCGCGGCTCCGGCGCGCTCGAACTTCAAATCGATGGCCGCGACGATCGCATAAAAGCCGGCGAACAACGCTCCGGTCGTGAGCAGGTTCGGCAACCAGTACACTCCCCGCGGCCGCGCTGTCGAATCGTCGTCGCTCATGCCCCCATAATACCAGGGGGGCTGATGTAAGATATGCGGCTATGCGCTTATCTCAATACCCCATCTCGACACTCAAGGAAGTACCCGCCGACGCGGAAGTCGTTAGCCACCGGCTGATGCTGCGAACCGGCATGATCCGCCGTCTCGCGGCGGGGCTGTACGTCTGGCTGCCGCTTGGCCTGCGGACCCTGCGCAAAGTGGAGCGCATCGTGCGCGAAGAGATGGACCGCGCCGGCGCGTTGGAGCTGTGCATGCCGACCATCCAGCCTGCCGAGCTGTGGAAGGAGTCGGGCCGCTGGAGCAAGTACGGTCCGGAATTGCTGCGCTTCAAGGATCGGCACGACCGCGAGTTCGCCTACGGTCCCACCCACGAGGAAGTGATCACGGACATCGCCCGGCGCGAGCTGCGCAGCTACAAGCAGTTGCCGGTGAATTTCTATCAGATTCAATTCAAGTTTCGCGATGAAATTCGCCCCCGCTTCGGCGTCATGCGGGCCCGCGAATTCCTGATGAAGGACGCCTACTCGTTTCATGCGGATGAAGCGAGCCTCGCCCAGGGCTATCGCCTCATGTACGAGGCGTATTCGCGTATTTTCACGCGCATCGGCCTGAAGTTTCGGGCCGTGCAAGCGGACGGCGGCAGCATCGGGGGCAGCGCCTCCCAGGAATTTCATGTTCTGGCCGATTCGGGCGAGGACGCCATCGTATTTTCCGACGCCGACGACTACGCCGCGAATCTGGAGATGGCCGCCACCATCGCGCCCACCGCGCCGCGCCCCGCCCCCTCGGAACCGTTGACCAAGGTGGCGACTCCCAATGCACGCACCATTGCGGACATCGCCGCGCTGCTGCGGGTCGATGCCGCACGTTGTGTGAAGACCCTCCTCGTCGATGGCAGCGACGGCGGCGTGGTTGCCTTGGTCATCCGCGGCGACCATGAATTGAACGCGGTGAAGTCGCAAAAGCTCCCCGGAGTGGCCTCGCCGCTGCGCATGTCCAGCGCCGACCGGGTGCGCAAGGCCACGGGAACCGAGCCTGGTTTCATCGGGCCCATCGGCTTTGCCGGCAAGCTCTATGTCGACCATGCCGCGGCTCATCTGGCGGATTTCATCTGCGGCGCCAACGAGAAGGATATGCACTTCCGCGGCGCGAATTGGGGGCGCGACCTCGAAAGTCCGTCCTCGGTCGACATCCGCAACGCGCAGCGCGGCGACCCCAGCCCCACCGGCCGCGGAACGCTCGAGATCGCCCGCGGTATCGAGGTCGGCCATATCTTCCAGCTGGGACAGCTTTACAGCGAGGCCATGCATGCCGCCGTGCTGGACGAGCAGGGCAAGGCGCTGACGATGTTCATGGGCTGCTACGGCATCGGGGTCACGCGGGTCGTTGCCGCGGCCATCGAGCAGAACCACGACGCCAACGGCATTCTCTGGCCGGACGCAATCGCCCCGTTTCAAGTGGTGCTGGTGCCGATCAACTACCAAAAGTCGGCGCGGGTCCAGGAAATCGCCGACACCTTGTACCGGCAGTTCAACGAGGCTGGGATCGACGTCCTGCTCGACGATCGCGATGCCCGACCGGGGGTCAAATTCGCCGACTCCGAGCTCATGGGGATCCCTCACCGGATCGTCATCGGGGAGCGCGGCCTCGAGGCGGGAAAGCTGGAATATCGTCACCGCCGCGAGACCGAATCGACGGAAATTCCGGTGACCGATCCGATAGGCTATATTCGACATAAGTTAAACGGCAAGGAGCCTGGCTCCTGAAGGACACCGATGCGGCGGCCGTTGCCCGCGACATTCGCTTGCGCTTGCGTCGTTTTGGCCGGGTACTGCGCCCTGCCGGCGGCCGTGCGCGCCGATCAGCAGCGCGATCCGGAGCTCAAGGCACTGCTGCTGAAGATCATCGGCACCTCCGACTGCTTTACCGATAAATTCGACTCCGAGGTCTGGTACAAGGCCATGGAGCCGCGTCTCGCCCGGCTGGTACCCAGCCATGAGGCGCGGGTTGAGATTCTCGACCATGTTTACTGCGAGGCGAAGCGCGACCCGACGCTGCAATTGCCGCCGGACCTGGTGCTGGCCCTGATCGAGGTCGAGAGCCGCTTCGATCCCTGGGCCGTATCGCCCGCCGGCGCGGTGGGACTCATGCAGGTGATGCCGTTCTGGCCGCACCAACTGGGCGTGCAGAATCAATTGGTGCGGATTGCACCCAATATCCGCATGGGCTGCGAAATCTTGCGCTACTACCTGCGCGCCGAGAACCACAATTGGACTCGAGCGCTGGCGCGCTACAACGGCAGCACCGGCCGCAACACGTACCCCGCCCTGGTGATGCAGCGCTGGCAGCGCGTGTGGCGCTTTTAAAAAACACCCGGCGTCAGTCTATGGTGAACCCCTCCGGAGCGGCCGCCGCCGGTTCCGGCTCGATCTCGCGGACCTCGGCAACCTTCGCCTCGGAAGGCCCGCGCTGCAGCCACAGGTGCAGTTCTTGCAGCCCGCGTGCGGCACCATGCGCCACCACTTCGACAGAACCATCGGGAAGATTGCGGGCGAAACCGCGCAGGCCGAGTCTCTTGGCCTCGATGCGGGTGCTGTGACGAAAATACACTCCCTGTACTTTCCCGAACACCAGAAATCGGCGAACCCGCACGTCCAATTCGAGACCGGCCTCAGTGCGGCTGGGTCACCGGGGTCTCGGAATGCTGGCTGTTGGCATTCGCGAGGGCCGCGGCGGCGTGGCGCTTGGCTTCCAACGCGGCCAATCGGGCCCGCGTGAACTCTTGTGCCTGCAGGTGCGATTCAGCGCGGCCCAGCGCGGCTTGGGCGGCGTAGTAGTCCGGCGACGTCGCACTGGTCGCACCGGCCGCTTGAGCGGCCGCGATGGCCTGCCGAGCGTCGCTCATCTCCTGCACGGGCGCACCGGCGCACCCGGCGAGACAAACGACACCGACAAATACTGCAATGAGGCGCAACATAGGGGACTGGGACACTAGCAACAGCCGCCAGGGCCGTCAAACGAGCCGCCGGGTACAATGCTCGGCGAGCGCTATTGAATCCGTTGCGCCGGCGCAGCACGCTCGCAAATTCCCTTGCGATTCCCCGGAAGAGTACCGATGAACGAAATCCTGGTTCTGTATTATTCGCGCCAAGGCAGCACCGCCGCCCTGGCCCGGCAAGTATGCCGCGGCGTCGAGGCGGTCCCCGGAATGCAGGCGCGGCTGCGCACCGTGGCGCCTGTGACGGCCGGCACCGAACGGCTCGAACCGGCGGTGCCCAACGAGGGTCCGCCATATGCCACTCACGACGACTTGGTGCAATGCTGCGGGCTCATCCTGGGCAGTCCGACACGCTTCGGCAACATGGCGGCGCCGCTCAAATTCTTCCTGGATGGAACCAGTGCCCTGTGGGTATCGGGTGCCCTCGAGGGCAAACCGGCGGCCGTGTTTACCTCCACGCAGACCTTGCATGGCGGTCAGGAGTCGACGCTGCTGTCCATGATGATTCCGCTCCTGCATCACGGCATGGTCTTGGTCGGCCTGCCGTTCACCCTGCGCGGTTTGAGCGACACGCGCAGCGGCGGCACACCGTACGGTGCGAGCCATGTGGCGGCGCTCAGCGGTCACGGCGAATTGTCGGAGTCCGAGCGTGAACTCGCGCGCGCCTTGGGTCTGCGGGTGGCGACGCTCGCCGACCGCCTGCGGAGCCGCCCGTGATCGCCGAATCCACGGCACGTTCGCTGACCATTGGGTTATGGGCTGCCGTCGCCTTGAGCTTGCTCGGGTGGATGACGGCGGGGTATCCGCGGGTGATTTGCGTTCTCGCCGTACTTCCCCTGCTCGCGCCGTTGAACGGTCTATTGCGCGGCCGCCGCCACACCTACGCCTGGGCAACCTTGTTCGCCATTCCTTATCTTGTGTTCGCCCTGACCGAATTGTTGGTCAACCCCGCCGCGCGCTGGGTGGCGGCCGCGAGCCTGCTGCTGGTCTTCGCATGGTTCTGCACTATGATTTTATTCCTGCGTGTTTCTCGAGCGCGTCGCGAATGAAGGGGATAGTGAGCCGGCGCTGCGCCGCCAGCGAGGCCTGGTCGAGCCGATCGAGAATGTCGAACAACGAAGGCAGATCTCTCGGCACGCGCTTCAACAGATACTCGGAAGTCTCATAGGGAAGCTGCAAGCCCCGCTGCGCAGCACGCAATCGCAGCGCCTCGATGCGGCCTTCATCGTCGAGTTCACGTAGCTGATAGACGGCGCACGCTCCGGCGCGCGAGCGCCAGTCCTCGAGCGACCATTCGGCTTGGCGCGGCGGCGCGGCGGCGGCAAAAATCAGGCGGGTCCGCAGGTCGGCCGCGTCGTTGAACAGCCGGAACAGCGCCTTCTCCCACAGCGGATCTCCGGCGACCGCATCGGCGTCATCGACGCACAAGACGCGGGTGCGCTCGAAACCCGACAGCGCCTCGGCGGGCAGGGCCAGCGCGCGGTTCAACGGAAAATAGGCAGCCGCTTCACCCGCGGCCGCGCACACGGCCTGCAGCAAGTGGGTCTTACCGGAGCCGCGCGGGCCCCAGAGCCACAGCG
>JBARBX010000073.1:0-5750 GCA_049793535.1 Steroidobacteraceae bacterium
ATACGGGCGTTTTCGGCCAGCAGCACCATGGTGAAGGCCACCGCGGTAAAGGCAAGACTGGGGTTGAGCGTGAAGGTCTGCGCCGACAGGCGTTCCGCGATCAGCGGCAGCGCCGTCGTGGCGCAGGTCAGGGACACGACAAAAATCACGACCAGCAGCGCCGGCTCGGCGAGGAAACCGATCATCATTTCTCGACGCGCGCCGAGCGTGCCGAAGGCCGTCCCGACGTCCATGGCGGCCAGCGAGGAGAACACGCGCGCAGTCGCGAGCAACCCAACCAGTGCAATCGCGTCCGCGGCTTGCGTAATCGGCAGCCGGGTTGCGATCGAGGGGATGACGGCGGCCGCCGTCACCATCGCGCCAAACACCACGTACGGGGCGAGCCGGAACAATCGCGAGGCGTTCTCCGCAATCACCGCATCCTTGTGGAAGAGCTTCCGGATACCGCGATACGGCAGCCAAATGCTGGGCGCTGACTTGTTTTGCAGCCACGCCCGGCATTGATTCACCCAGCCGACGAATACGGGGGCCGCGGTCAACGCCACTGCGACGCCCATCAATTGCACAATCCAGTCAAATGCATTCATAGCGTGAGAGCCAGTAAGACGAGGAGTGTTGCGAAGCTGTAGAGCAAGTAGGTCGCAATTCGGCCTTGCTGCAGCCAAGCCACTCGGTCCGCCACCTGTCGAACAAGGGAGCCCAAAGGCTGGTACAGACCGCGCCAGAAGCGGTCGACGATTTCCAATCGATACTTGGGCTCGCGGTCGAAGGGACTGGGCAACTCCCGCACGATGGCGAACAGGGGCTGGAATAGATATCGAATGGGCTGACCGAATCCTTCCGCCGTGTCTTGCATGCGGCTGCTGAGGCCACCAAACCCGCAGTCCCAGGCGGGGCCTTTGCGCACGCGCTGGTGGTAAAAGAAACGCACGTTCACGATAGCCAACAGTACGACAACTAGGATTACCGCGAAGAACACGAGTGGCGCGTACGAGGACTGCCGCTCAGGGATAGGTACCAGCAGCCACCACGGGGCATCGCCGGCCGGCAGTCCACCCAAACTGAGCTCTCGCGTGACGAGGCTGAGCAGCGAGATGACGGTGGTGGGGAAAAATCCGAGCAGCACGCAGCCGAGCGCGAGCCACGCGAGTCCGAGGCGTTCTGCAAATCCAGCATCGTGAGCGCGTTGCAGAGAGGCGTCTCGCGGCTGACCCAGAAAGATGACCCCAAAGAACTTGACCATGACATAGCCGGCAAGCGCGGCGGCCAGTGCGAGCAACGCCGCCCCGAGCGGCAACAGCATGTTGATGAAGGGGTGAGGGACGTTGTAAGAAAATAGGAAGGACTGAAGCAGCAGCCATTCCGATACAAACCCATTCAAGGGCGGAAGTCCCGCAATGGCCAGTACGCCGATGAGGGTCAGCCACGCCACCCACGGCATTCGATGAATGAGGCCGCCCAAGTGCCCTAAGTTGCGCTCTCCGGTTGCGTGTAGAACCGCACCCGTGCCTAAGAACAAGAGGCTCTTCATGAACGCGTGATTGATGGCGTGGTACACGACGGCAATCAATGTGAGCGCGGATGCGCCACGCATTCCCACTCCGGCGAATACGATCGCGAGCCCAAGGCCGGTAAACAAGATCCCGATGTTTTCAATGGAAGAGTAGGCGAGAAGACGTTTCATATCGGTCTGCGCGGCGGCGAACACCACGCCATACAGGGCGCTGAACAGGCCGAGGGACAGTGGCAGCAGTCCCCACCACCACAGCGGTTGTCCCAGAAGATCGAAACTCACGCGAATCATTCCGTACAAGGCTGTCTTGAGCATGACGCCGCTCATCAGCGCCGACACGGGGGAGGGCGCGGCGGGGTGCGCCTCCGGCAACCAGACATGGAGCGGCACCAGGCCCGCCTTGGCGCCAAATCCGACTAGCGCCAGGCAGAATGCGGCTGTGGCCCACTCGGGTGCGAGGTGTGCGGCACGCATGGCGTCGAACGTGAAATGCCAGCTTCCACCCTGAAGAACGCCGAAGCAGAGCAGGATCGCGATCGCCCCCAGGTGGGCCATCAGCAGGTAGAGACAGCCGGCGCGGCGAATTTCAGGAATTCGATGCTGTGTGGTGACCAGAAAGTATGACGATACGGCCATGGTTTCCCAGGCCAACATGAATGCGTATGCGTCATCGGCGAGCAGAACGAAGCCCATGCTGGCGAGAAAAAAATGGTATTGCAGGCACAGAAGGCCCGGCGCCGTGCCTTCCCCCCGCCGAAAGTAGCCGGCCGCAAAGATCGAAATGCCAGCGGATGCGGCGCCGAGCAGCACCAAGAACACGCAAGACAGCCCATCCAAACGCAGATGAACCGGCAAGTTCGGGAGCCCGATGGGCAATACCAGGTGTTCCGCACTGCTACCCAGGCCAGCCACAGCGACAAAGGCCAGCGCCACACCGATCAGCGCGCCCAATGGAAAGAGGGTTCGTCCCACGAAGGCAATGCTCAGCGGCCGAACCAAGCCAACGAGGCCAACGATGCCCCATGTGGTGAGCAGCAGCAGGCATAGGGTCAGCGAATTGAATTCATAACTCACAATATACCGACCCCCAAGTCGTCGGGAACAGTCGCTGACTCCGGCAGACAGGCCATCTTGTCATTGAATGACCATGGGCAGTTTATTATAATAATATGTACATTGACATGTCACTTGATGTGAGTTCAATTGACCGCCGAAGATCGCACCGCCCGGCTGACTATTTTGATCGACCCGCGCAAGAAGAAGCTCTTTGAGCATCTGTGCGCGGAGGAGGACGCGACGCCTTCGCAGGTCGTACGCCGCTTGATTCGACGCTATATCTACGAACAGACCGGCAAGCCTTGGGAACCCGCGGACGAGCGCAGCGACCCCCCGGGTCGACGCACGACCGGCCGGACCTAGCCGCGAGCGCCGTGTCTGTCATGACCGACAATTGACCACGGATGGGCGGTCAATGCGATGCTGGGGACCACTCTGATGGCAGCTTCGGACCGACCGATGGGTCCGCCATCGATATGGGTTGCGACGAAATCTTGAGCACAGGAGGTGCACATGGAGTGGAAAGCGCCGGGGGTCCGTTTTCCTGTCAACTGTCCGCTATGCCATTCTTGCTAGTGGATCGCGTTATTGCGCTCGTGCCTGGTGAATACGTTCACTGCCTCAAAAACGTCTCGATAACCGAGTCCTTTTTCCAAGGGCATTTCCCGAATCGACCGGTGATGCCGGGCGTGCTCATCATGGAAGCGCTGGCGCAAGCCTGCGGAATTCTCAGATTGGAGAGCGAGCATGCGACACTCGGTCGCGGGTCGCGGATTTACTTGGTTGGAATTGACAAGGGACGGTTTCGCAAGCCTGTCGTAACAGGCGATCAGATCATCTTGAAAGCCAACTTGCTGCGCTCTCATGAGGGAACATGGAAATTCGAGGCTCGAGCCGAAGTGGAAGGCGATGAAGTCGCCTCTGCCCAGATGATCTTTGCGCCCGAACTCGGAGTGGAGCGGTGTCGGCGTGCCTCAACGTAATGGCCCCTTTGGCGAGTAGCGGCGAGCCTCACGACCCGCCGTAAGTGGCCTGGGATGCCGCACGGGCGCACGGGAACTTCGTTCCAAATCTCATCGCGGCAGCGGAGAACCTCAGGGCATACGCATCACCACGGGATCGTTTCGTTTCCCCAACGTGTGAACTTGCCTGTAGGGCCGTCAGGTCCGAGCAGCGCAACGCGCACAGCTTCGCGGGCGCCTTCCTCGACCGTCTCCGTGCCCGAATATCCGTTGAGGTTCGTCTTCGTGTACCCCGGGGTGACGGCGTTGACCTTAATCCCTTCCTCCTCCAGCTCGATCGCGATGGCGATCGTGAGGGCGTTGAGAGCCGTCTTTGAGGCGGGATAGACGGGGCCGAAAATCGAGCGGTAGGCGAAGGCCCGGTTCGAATTTGTGGTCAGCGATCCGACGCCGCTCGACACGTGGACGATGCGGGCGCCCGGCGTTGCACGCAGGAGCGGCAACATCGCCTGGTAGACGGCGAGGACACCGAACACGTTGGTGCAACCTCCGGAGTGGACGCTCCGGTCCGAGAGATCGCCGAGAAGGCCGGCGTTGGCGTTGGGACTATTTACCGCCACTATCCGCAGCGCTCCGACCTTATCGCGGCGGTGTTCTGTCGTGAAATCGATGCTTGCGCTGACGCTGCGCCGATTTTGGCTGCCGAGCAGGAGCCAGGCGAGGCGCTGGCTCGATGGATACAGCGTTATGTGGACTTCATCGCGGCCAAGCGTGGACTCGCCAAGGCCCTCCATTCCGGAGACCCGGCCTTCGACACCTTACCCGCGTACTTCAGGCAGCGATTGGAACCTGCACTTCAGGTACTGCTGAAGTCTGCGGCATCTGCCGGCCAGATTCGCCCCGATATCGCCGCCGAGGAGCTGTTGGGTGCGATCGCGAGCTTGTGCATGCACGCCTTCACGCAGGGACCCAAACACGCTCGGCGCATGGTTTCTCTGAAAGCAGGGAGGAGGTAGCGCGAACGCTGATTCAGCGCGTCCACCGGGAATCGGTGGGCAGGGTCATTGATGAGAAATCACAAGGACTCATCGGCGCGTTGCTCGCCTACCCTGGGACGAAAGCGGAGTGGCGAAGTCCACCAGTTCAGCGGTCACCCTCGGATCTGCCGGTCATCCCGATCCGCTTCATGAAAGATGGGGAGATCTTGAGCTATTTTTCGATGCTGACGACGCTTGCCACGCCTCAGGCAATCGCTACCCAGGAACTGCGTATCGAATCCATGTTTCCGATGGACGGGGCCACGGAGACTCAGCATGCACGGATTATGAATCAGGCGCAGAACGTCAATCATTGAACTGATGAGGAGATGCATTCATGTCCTATTCCAGGTAGGGCGCGAGCACATTTTCGATCCATTTCATGAATGCGCGGACTCGGCGCGACAGGTTGCGCCGATGCGCTACTACCAGGGAGACGTCGAGCGGCTTGTGCTGAAAATCTGGCAGAAGCTCTAGCAACGCTCCACTCTCCAAGTAACGGCCAATCGCCAACAGTGGTGCCTGAATCAGGCCAAGGCCGGCGATACCGGCGGCTTCATAGGCCTGCACGCTGTTGACGTGCAGCGCACCTGGCAACTGAAGCCTCGCGTAGCCGTCGGCGTGCGGATACTCCCATCCATAGGGTTTTGCGCCGAGCGTCCGTGCGAAATGAATTGCCCGGTGTTTCTGATGCTGCAGATCTTCCAGCGATCGCGGGATGCCATGGCGCGCCAGGTAGGCTGGACTCGCGGCGTTGACCATGCGTAACTTGCCCAGCGGGCGGGCAATCAGCGTCTCGTCCCCGATGGGACCCAGTCGCAATACGCAGTCAAACCCCTCTTGAACCAGATCGACTTGGCGATCCGTACTCGACAGCTCCAGCTCCAACTCGGGATAAGTCGTCATGAAGGCCGGCAAGGCCGGCACGATCGTGGTGCGCGCCAACTCGCTCGGCAGATCAACCCGTAAGCGCCCGCGAAGTGCCACTTGATCGCTTGCGAACATGGAGTGCAGATCATCAACGTCAGCAAGCAGATCGCGGGCCCGTGCATGAAATACCCGTCCGTCTTCCGTCAACTGCACGCTGCGCGTCGTCCGGTGCAGAAGCCTGACACCGAGATCTTCTTCCAGCTTGCGGACCGCCGTGGAGGCCCTTCCCTTCTGAATGCCCAGACTATCGGC
>JBARBX010000074.1:0-6903 GCA_049793535.1 Steroidobacteraceae bacterium
GCAGCACCGCATGTCCGTTTTTGCGAAAGAACTCCAGGAAGCTGCCCCGGATTTCCGCGCTCGTCATCGATTTCAATCTGGCGTCCCGTTTCATATCTCTGTCAATCTGCATCCAGGTCCATGTCGAAGCCTAAAGCCATCCGTATCTGAGCGCTCGTGAATCCGCGGTAACCCAGGAATCTCGCTTGCCGCTGCTTGTCAGCGTAGTGGGTCGGCAATCCGGCGCCAAATTTCTTTTGTTGCGCCTTTCGCAGGTGCACAATCCAGTCCGGATATGCCTCGAGGCATTGCTCCACCAAACTTCCCGAAAGGCCCCGCCGGTGCAAGTCCGCCCGAATGCGCAGCGGTCCTTGGCCGCGCACCGCGTGATAGGACACGAAATTCTCCGTGTAGCGCCGGTCGTCGAGTAATTTTTCGGCACGCAGCGCCTCGAGCAGCGGCGCGACGGCCGTTGCATCGTAACCCTTCTCCAGCAGTTTACGGCGCAATTCCTCGGTTGCGTAATCTCGCCGGGCGAGCGCGTCGAGCGCTGCCGCTCGAGCGCCGCGCTCGACGGGGGGTTCTGTCCCCTGGCGGCCCAGGGAGTTACGCCTCTTTGACGACGTCGACACCCCGATTCATGGTCGCCTTTTCCGGAATTAATTTGGCGCGAATCTGTGCTTCGATGTCCTTGGCGATTTCGGGATGCTGCTGCAGAAAGGTGCGCGCATTGTCCTTGCCCTGCCCGATCCGCTCGCCCTTGTAGCTGTACCAGGAACCGGACTTCTCCACCAGATTGTGCAGCACACCCAGCTCGATGAGCTCACCCTCTTTGGATATTCCCGTGCCGTACATGATCTCGAATTCGGTTTCACGGAACGGCGGCGCCACTTTGTTCTTGACCACCTTGACGCGGGTCATCGATCCAACCACTTCCTCGCCGTTCTTGATCGCACCGATGCGCCGAATGTCCATGCGCACCGATGAATAGAACTTCAGAGCATTGCCGCCGGTGGTGGTCTCCGGATTGCCGAACATGACGCCGATCTTCATGCGGATTTGATTGATGAAAATCACGATGGTGTTCGATCGTTTGATGTTGCCGGTCAGCTTGCGCAACGCCTGGGACATGAGGCGGGCCTGCAGCCCCATGTGCTGATCGCCCATTTCGCCCTCGATTTCCGCCTTCGGCGTGAGCGCGGCGACCGAGTCGACGACCACCACATCGACAGCTCCGGATCTGACCAGCATGTCGGTGATTTCCAGCGCCT
Organism: Steroidobacteraceae bacterium; assembly: GCA_049793535.1. Taxonomy (GTDB): domain Bacteria; phylum Pseudomonadota; class Gammaproteobacteria; order Steroidobacterales; family Steroidobacteraceae; genus Bog-1198. The sequence continues at coordinate 1,251 of JBARBX010000074.1, forward strand.
GTTCACCGGTATCGGGCTGCGAGACCAAGAGGTCGTTGACCTTGACTCCCAATTTTTCCGCGTAGACGGGATCGAGCGCATGCTCGGCATCGACGAACGCAGCCGTGCCGCCGTGGCTCTGCGCCGATGCAATGATGGCCAGCGTCAAAGTGGTCTTGCCCGACGATTCCGGGCCGAAGATCTCGATGACTCGGCCGCGCGGTATGCCGCCCACGCCGAGTGCGATGTCGAGCCCCAGCGATCCGGTGGGGATCGAGTCCACCTCGTAAGTCGCGCCGGCATCGCCCAGGCGCATCACCGAGCCCTTGCCAAATTGTTTCTCGATCTGACTCAGCGCGGCCGCCAGAGCCTTCTTGCGATTCTCTTCCATGGGGAGTCCTCAACAAAGTGTGCCGCCATTATTTCATATTCAGCGCCCAACGCTCATCTCATATGGACGGAAATTGCAGAGATTCCTACGACTGCGGTTTCTCATACAGTAGTGGCCAGGTGTCGACTACTGTATAGACCGACTGTACGGCGCTGGTATCGGAACTCACCAGACTGAATGAGCGTACGTTCCATGGAATCGGCGACAATGCTTCCAGCACAGGGGCTTGCGCCACCTTCCTCGCCAGCGTGACATGCGGGCGCAGGGGCCGGAGCGGGCGTTCGTTGGGCGGCACCGCCCCGCTCAGCGACAGCGCCCGGTGCAACTGCGTCGAGAGCTCGACCAACGCGGCCGGACTCTCCCGCGCGACGACGGCCACCACATGCGGTTCGGGCCAGAACTCATACGCATCGAAGGTCACCGTGCATTCCAGCGCCCGCTGAGCGTCTCCAATCCGCCGCAGCACCGGAAGATGCGACGCCGCGATTTCACCGATGAACTTGAGCGTCACATGAAAATTGCCGCAAGGTATGCGCCGAACGTCGCAACCTAAGCGCAAAGCGGCCGCCGCGCCAGCGAGATGCTCGCGCACTTGGGCATCGGGCCAGAGCGCATAGAACAATCGCACGGCTACGGACTCCCCTAGATGCCGAGCAGCCCTTGCAAAGCCGCACGCACGGTTTTGCGACGCACCACCTCGCGATTGCCGCGAAAGTGCTTGAGCTGCACGGCAACACGTGGCGCGCCCCCGCGGCGCTCTGCCCAAGCCAACCACACGGTACCGACAGGCTTGCCGGGAACGGCGCCGCCCGGACCGGCGATGCCGGTGACCGCCACGACCACCCGCGCTCGGCTGCGCCGCAGGGCGCCGATCGCCATCGCTCGCACCGTCGCTTCGCTGACCGCGCCATGGCGCTCCAACACCGAACGCGGCACTCCCAGCCGTCGCCGCTTGGACTCATCGCTGTAAGTGACGAAACCTTCGACGAACCACTGCGAACTCCCGGCGATATCGGTCAAGGCCTTGGCGATCCAGCCGCCGGTGCAGGACTCCGCCGTCGCCACGCCGCTCCTAGCGTTCAACAAGTGGCGGCCGACGCGGGCCGCCAACCGCGCAAGATCAAAGTCCGCGCCAGATGCCCGCATCAGAATTTCGGCCACGCCAGATGATCTTTGTTGATGGCCGCCAAATCGGGCGTGCCCGCCTGGCGCATGATGGTGTGCAACTCGCGGGTCAGTATGTCGCTCACCGCTTCGACCCCGGATTGGCCGAAGGCCGCGAGTCCCCAACCCTGCGGGCGCCCGATCCCGACGGCCGTCGCGCCCAATGCCAGCGCCTTGAAAATATCGGTGCCGCGCCGAATGCCGCCGTCGATAAACACCGGTACTCGCCTGCCCACGGCAGCCACGATTTCCGGAAGACATTCGAGGGTCGAGCGCAGCGTCTCCTCCTGCCGACCCCCATGATTGGACACGACAACCCCGTCCGCACCTGCCTCGACTGCCAGCGTCGCGTCCTCCGCCGTCACGATGCCTTTCACCAGGAATTTCACGGTCACCAATTTGCGCAGGCGCTCGAGAAACTCCACCGACAGGTACTGCGGCGCGAGTTGCGTGACCCGGGACACATCGATGCCCGCGAACATAGGAGCCTTGCGCCACATGTCGTGCGAGCCGCCGACGTGGCATTGCGTGCATTCTCGCGGGTCGCGCCGCATGGCGCGCAGCAGCGTCTCCGAGTTCCGCCCCGGAGGACTGTCGACGGTGAGAAAGATGGCGCTACGGCCCGCGGCTTGCGCGCGCCGCACGATCGCCTCGGTCACTCGCCAGTCGTCCGTGGCATACAGCTGCTGCCACAGCGGCGCGTTGCGCGCCGCGTTCACTTCCTCAATCGAACACGATGATCCGGTGGACGCCATCATCTGAATGTCCCGGCTTGCCGCCGCGCGCGCCACGGCCGCTTCCGCCTCCGGATGAAAGGCGCGCATGCTGGATACCGCCGAGAAATAGACCGGCTGCTTCCACCGAACGCCGAAAATACTGCGGCTGGTGTCGAGTTTGCTGACGTCGGCGAATCGGCGCGAGCGGATCTCGATGTGCGAGTATGCGTCATGGTTCAGGAATACCGTGCGGTCGTCATCGACTCCTGTTGCGAGGTAGCCGAAGTGCGCCGGAGGCAGTTTGGCGCGCGCCAGAGCTTCGAAATCCGCCACGCTGAGCACCTGATTGGCCGCAAGCGGAGGGGCAACATCGGGCGCGGGCTCCGCCCCCGCCGCGCCCAGACCGAAGCGCGGCATACCGAGCAGCGCCGGCGCCAGGCTCAAGCCCCGCAATAGCCGGCGGCGCGATCGAGAGGGAAAGTCTTTAGCGTACATGGCGCCCCTTGTTGGATTCTAGTTATCGTTCTCTCCCGCAAATAGCAAGAATGGCCACTTCCGTCAAATTCACTGCAGGTAGTGCGTGCGGTCCGCCGGCGAGACGTGGACAATATTGTCCGCGTGACCACCCACCCGCCAGACCACACCCCCATGATGCAGCAGTACCTGCGCATCAAGGCGCAGCACCCCGATGTGCTGCTGTTCTATCGCATGGGCGATTTCTATGAAATGTTCTACGACGACGCGCGGCGTGCCGCACAACTTCTGGATATCGCGCTGACTCAGCGCGGCCAGTCCGCCGGCGCGCCGATTCCCATGGCCGGCGTTCCAGCGGCGACTCTCGATGGCTACCTGGCGAAGCTGGTGCGCAAGGGCGAATCGGTGGCGATTTGCGAGCAGCGCGGCGAAGCCGGCAAGACCAAGGGTCCCATGGAGCGCGAGGTGGTGCGCGTCGTGACACCGGGCACCGTCACCGACGAGGCGCTGCTCGAGGAACGGCGCGACAACCTGCTCGCCAGCGTCTGCGCGGGCAACGGCCGCTTCGGTCTCGCCTGGCTGGATTTGTCGGCGGGCCGGTTCAGCGTCATGGAAGTCGCCGGGGCGGTGGCGCTCGAGGCGGAGATCGAGCGGCTGCGTCCCGCCGAGCTGTTGGCGCCCGACGGTGCGGCGCCCGTCCTGGCCACCTCGTCCGGACTCAAGGAGCGGCCGTTGCGGCTGCGGCCGCCCTGGCATTTCGATCCGGAATCCGCCGCCCGCGCCCTCGCCGAACAATTCCACACCCGCGATCTGGCCGGATTCGGCTGCGCCGACAAGCCATTGGGAGTGGCAGCCGCGGGCGCGCTGCTTGCCTACGTCCGCGAAACGCAGAAATCGGCGCTGCCCCACCTGTTGAATATCACGACGGAGGAGCGCGACGCCGCACTGATCATGGACCCCGCGACTCGCCGCAACCTGGAACTCGACGAGAGTCTGTCCGGCAATCCGGAGCTGACATTGGCGGGGGTATTCGACCGCACGTCGACCGCCATGGCCGGGCGGATGTTGCGCCGCTGGATGCATCGGCCGCTGCGCGATCGCGCCATCCTGCGCTCGCGCTACCAGGCGGTCGCGGCGCTGTTGGAGGCGGCGGAGTACTTAAGTATCGCCGCGGTCTTGAAGGAGATCGGCGATTTGGAAAGAATCGTCGCGAGAATTGCCCTGCGCTCGGCGCGGCCCCGCGACCTCGTGCAGCTGCGCGCGGCACTCGGCGTCCTGCCCGACCTGCACCGTTTGCTCGAGGCCACCTCGTCCACAGCTCCCTTGCTCGGGCAACTCATCGGCGAGGTCGACCGGCACCACGACGACGCGCGAGCCGACCACGCCCTGCTGACCCGGGCCATCGTCGACTCCCCGCCGCACTACCTGCGCGACGGCGGCGTGATCGCCGAGGGCTACGACGCGGAACTCGACGAACTGCGGCTGCTCGGCAGCAACACCGAGCAGTTCCTGCTCGAGCTCGAGCAGCGGGAGCGCGAGCGCACCGGTCTTTCCAGCCTGAAATTGGGATTCAATCGCGTGCAGGGCTTTTTCATCGAGGTGAACCGCAGTCAAGCCGACCGGGTTCCGACCGACTATCTGCGCCGCCAGACCGTGAAGTCCGCCGAACGCTTCATCACCCCCGAATTGAAGTCGTTCGAGGACAAGGTGCTGGGAGCGCGCGACAAGGCGCTCGCGCGCGAGCGCGCGTTGTACGAGGCATTGCTGGATCACCTGACCGCGCGCCTGCCGGCCTTAGCGTCGACCACGGCCGCGATTGCGCAAATCGACCTGCTCAACTGCTTTGCCGAGCGCGCCGCGGTGCTCGATTGCACGCGCCCCGAATTGACCGAGGAGCCGATTTTGGTGATCGACGGCGGCCGCCATCCCGTGGTCGAACGTGCCGGCCGCGAGCCCTTCGTGCCGAATGACCTGCGCTTCGAGGACTCGCGCCGCATGCTCATCATCACCGGCCCGAACATGGGCGGCAAAAGCACCTACATGCGGCAGACCGCTCTCATCGTCATTCTGGCGCATATCGGCTGCTATGTGCCGGCGCGGCGCGCCGTGCTGGGTCCCATGGACCGCATATTCACCCGCATCGGCGCCTCCGATGATCTCGCCGGCGGCCGCTCCACCTTCATGCTCGAGATGACCGAGACCGCGAACATCCTCCACAACGCCACGGCGCATAGTCTCGTGCTCATGGACGAGGTGGGCCGGGGCACGAGCACCTTCGACGGCCTGTCCCTCGCCTGGGCCTGCGCCGCCTACATCGCGAGGAGTATCCGCGCTTTCACCCTGTTCGCCACCCACTACTTCGAGCTCACGAGCTTGAGCAGCGAAGCGCCGGGAGTGCACAACGTGCACGTCGAAGCGGTGGAGCACGGCGACACCCTGGTGTTCCTGCACAGCGTGAGGGAAGGACCGGCCAATCAGAGCTACGGTCTGCAAGTCGCCGCGCTCGCGGGAATTCCAAAATCGGTGACGGCGCAGGCCCGGCTCTACTTGACCGAACTCGAGCGTGAACGCGACGCGCTGCGCACCTCTACCTCGCCGCAGGGCGAACTCGCCCTCCACGCCCCGGCAGCGTCGCCCGCCCCGCCGCCATCCGCCGCACTCGAGGCCTTGCGCGCGCTCGACCCGAATTCCTTGAGTCCCCGCGAGGCGTTGGATCTACTGTTTCGGCTGCAAACCCTGGATCGCGGCGACCATTGACCCCTGGCCCGACATCGCCGGCGCTAGAATCGCCCACTGCGCAGAAATGTGCCCGCCGCGCTCGCCACCTTCGCCGAGAACAGCATTCCCGTGTGACTCACCCGTAGCACCACACGATCGGCCGCGCCGTCGATCTGCGTCTCCTCGACCAGGATGGTGCCGTCGCTTGGGC
>JBARBX010000075.1:0-1927 GCA_049793535.1 Steroidobacteraceae bacterium
AACGAGGGCGGCGAGGATTTTACGGGAAGCGCGGCGTTTCTACAGAAGCCGTTCTCGAAGGACGTCCTCGTGCGCCAGGTTGGTGCGGCTCTGCACGACGAAACGTCCACCGTTTCTGCTGTGCACATCGCTTAGATTCGACTTCCCCACAGAGACAACCTACGGCACGGTGATGTTGACGGTCGCGGTGGTGCGCCCGAAGGCATTGGTGGCGTAGAGCGTTGTACGCGGTGGACTGCGAGGGCGTGACGACCACGCTGGTACCGCGCGTGGCGCCAATATCGGGCGAAACGATCAGGTATGACGCGCCTGTAACGGCCCAGCTCAGCGTGACGGGTGTGCCCGCGGAAACGGACTGCGAGCTTGCTGTGAAGCTGGAGATGCTCGGCGCGGCGCCCGTAGGCACATTCGCCGAGGTATAGATCGGATTCATCTCCACAACGTCGAAATCCTGGTTGGTGACGCCGCCAAGATTGTGCAGGTCGTCGTTGTTCCAGCGATCGTCCGGCGCGCCGCTGATGAACATGTTCGAGCCGTTGTCGGCCATGATCAGACCATATTTCTTCAGCGCCGTCAGGATCACCTGATTGGTTGCGGAATATCCGGATATATCGAAATTTGCTTTCAGGCGCAGCCGCATTCCCATCGGCGCGGCATCGGCATTCGTTGACGTGGCCGCCCAGTGCGAGGCCGGCGGAGTAAATGCAGCGATGCTGTTTTGTAGAGTGAAACGCAGCGCATGGTTGATCGCGCCGGCGGCCACTTCGTCGTAGCGCGCGAGGCCCGGAAAAATCGGCAGGCCGGCGGCGTCGGCGGACGTCCACGTATAGGGACGCTGCTCGTCGGCAGTCAAGTCCCAGACGGCGGCGGAGCCTGCGTTCCACGCAGAACCGCTCGGAGCCGCGTTGTACAGCTCGTAGAGCCAGCAGTTCGAGTTGTCGAGAATGAGGACGTGCTGATCGCCGCTCGGATTCGGATCGCCCTCGGTCGGGGCGTTAAGCGGAATGGGCATCGGTCCGGGATCGCTTTCGTCGCCGAACTCGGTGAAGTTGATAGTGACGGGACCTTGCGTCGAGTCAACCACTTGATACGGGATGCCGATGATCGAGCCATCGAACTCGCCAGAACCGAAATCAGGATGCAAACCGACGCTGGCGCCGACGAAATTGATCAGCGCGGCTGAATTCGGATCAACCGATGCGTTCGAGATGTCCTGATTCCACAGATTGTCCGCAGGGAACGGCACGAAGCCGCCGAGGCTGCCGCCCTGCCCCGTCTGCATCACGCTGCATGCGAGAGGCGGTGGTGGGGGCGGCGGATTGCCGCCACTAGACGTCACTTGCAGATTGATGGCGCTGGAGGCGCTGCTGCCGGGATCGGGATTTACGACCGTGACAGCAAACGTGCCTACCGTGGCGGCTGTGCCCGAAGCCTGCAACCGCGTCGAGGTCGAGAATGTCGTGGCCAGCGGCGCGCCGGCCAGCATCACTTGCGCTCCGCTTACGAAATTGCGGCCGGTGACCGTGATGGCGATGGAACCCTGCGCAACAGACATTGGCGAGACCGTGGTGAGCACGGGTGTCGGATTCCAAATCGTGACGGCGCTCTGTCCGGCTGCGCTCGAATCCGCCATGCTGACCGCCTGCACCGTAACCGTGTTCGGGCTAGGTAACGTCGCCGGCGCTGTGTAAACACCCGACGCGCTTATCATTCCGGTCGAGGCCGCGCCGCCCGTCACGCTGTTGACTTGCCAGGTGACGGACATATTCGAAGTCCCTGTAACCACGGCGGTGAATGGCTGCGCGAGACCCGCGCGGACCGCAATTGGATTCGGTGAAACCGTGACCGTAACTTTCGCTGGCGGCGGAGGCGGAGGCGCGCCGGGATTGCCCGGATTGCCGGAGGATGTGCCAGTCACACCCGCACA
>JBARBX010000076.1:0-5702 GCA_049793535.1 Steroidobacteraceae bacterium
GGTCAGGAACGGCTTGGTCGCCGGGTTCGAGCAGATGGGCGGCTATCTGGTCGCGATCGATGTGGCCACCGGCAAGACACTCTGGAGCCTCAAGGTCTACGACAATAAGCGCGACCCAGTGCGCGAAGGAGACGTGCAGGATGTTTTCTTCAAGTCGATGACGCTTCAGAGCGATGGCACGCTCCTGATTGAAAACGAGCGCGGCAAGCGCTTTGCCGTTGATCCGAAGGGCAGAACCTCGACGCCTGTGCCTTAAGTCTGGTATCACCGAATATCGGGGATTCCGTTTGACGTGGTGGCGGACGCCCTACAAAGAGGCACGGAAATTTGTCTGGCAGCCGCCTGCCACGACTTGATCTGGACCGCTACCGAATTGGAGCTGGAACAGATCTACGAATATCTCGGAGCGGTCCTTTCGGCAGAGCGGGGCTCGCCGGGTCCCACCCCCACCACCACCATCAAACGCCGAAAAACATAGAGTGTGGATCTTTACTGTGGGGCCTGCCCCGAGCGACTCTTGGTGTTGGAGAAATTGACAACAATCACCCGTGTTGGTATTTTATCCAACATGGAGGCCGAGGAGATTATCCGCGCCCGAATCGTGGATTTCAATGCGAATGTCCAGAGGTGGAATGATGAAAACGGTAACGCTTGACGTGCGGTCCCGCGACGAGGCATTGGCCGATGTTGGGCGGGTATGGAAATCAGGGAGAGCGGAAAAATCCGCTCGAATCAGTTTTTCGACTCCCGAGCTTTTGTGGAGAGTGCTCACCGCGAAACGGTGGGAATTGCTCAAGGTTTTGTGCGGCAAGGGAGTCGTGACAATTCGAGAGGCTGCGCGTCTGGTTGATCGTGATGTGAAAGCTGTTCATGGCGATGTCATCGCATTGCTCAAGGCGGGTATCTTGAACAGAGCAGACAAAGGCATCGTGTTTCCGTTCGAGGCCGTGAAAGTCGAGTTCCTGTTGCGAGCGGCCTGAAAGGGGCTAATTTGAGCGGCTCCGGGGCCTGTGCTATGTTCAGCGCAACCGGCAGCGCAGTATCGACCGGCGCAGTCGCAAAGTAGAACAATCAACTCCGGTGACGGCGGTACATAGCATGCCTATGCCGCGTCGAACATCGATGGAGATATCATGTTCACGCAACTGATAGACCCGCTCGACAACCTGACGCTCACCTGCCTGGTGGCGCTGGTTCCAGTTGTTACCTTGTTGGGCATGCTCGCGGTGTTCCGCTTGCCGGCCTGGCTGGCGACCATATTCGGCTCGATCATCACATTCGGACTTGCTCTGTGGGTATGGAAAATGCCGTTCGGCGACGGCGCCCATGCCTACATCTATGGCGCGGCCACCGGCGTATGGAACGTGGACTGGATTACGTTCTGGGGCATGGTGCTGTTCAACACCCTGGGAGTCAGCGGGGTATTCGAGAATTTCCGCCGCTGGCTGATCGCGCAAGGCAGCATGGATGTGCGCGTGCAGACGATGCTCTTCGCCTGGGCATTCGGCGCGCTGCTCGAAGGCCTGGTCGGCTTCGGATATCCGTGGGCGGTGGTTGCGCCCATCCTGATTTCGCTCGGCATTTCCGACCTCAATGCGATCCGCGTCGCGGCGATTGCCAACAATGCGCCGGTCTCCTTCGGTGCGCTCGGTGCGCCCATCATTGCGCTGGCTGCCGTCACCGGCTATCCGCTGCTGTCGCTGTCGGCTTCGGTCGGCACCGTGGTCGCGGTACTCGCGCTGCTGCCGCCGTGGGTACTCTTGTACCTGGTCTCAGGCAAGGAGGGAATGAAGGGCGGCTGGCCGCTCGCCGTGGTCGGATCGCTTGGCTACATTGCGGGCCAGTATCCGGTTGCGGTTCATCTCGGGCCCTACCTGCCCGACATCACCGGTGCCATCGTGTGCTTCATCGCGCTGTTCGCATTGCTCAAATTCTGGCAGCCCAAGACCATTTTAGGTTATGGCGGCGTACCGGTCGATGCGGCCATGGCGAAGCAGACACAAGGACATGGACTCAAGCCGGCGGAAGTGTTGCAGGCCTGGATGCCTTTCATCGTGCTGTTGATCGTGGTCGCGGCCTGGACCGGTCCGTGGTCACCGTTGCCGAAAGTGAGTTGGTTCAGCGCCAAAGCGGTCGCCTGCTCGTCGCTCGCGGCCGTCTGCGATCCGTCGAAGCCTGATGTCAGCGCGGTATTCAAATTCGCCCCTTATGTCGGCGGCACTGCAATTCTGGCATCGTGGCTGGTCGTGGCGGCATTGCTGCTGGCGATGGGCAAGCTGAAAGGCGCGCAAATCGGCGAGGTATTCCGCCGTACGTTTCATCAGATGTGGGGTGCGTGCCTGGTCGGCGTGTTCATCTTTGGGCTGGCCTACGTATTCAACTATTCCGGCATGGCGGCGTCGCTCGCGAAAGGCTTTGCGAGCTTGGGCACCGCTTTCATCATTGTTGCCCCGATCCTGGGCTTCATCGGAGTGGCGCTGTCGGGCTCGAATACCTCGACCAACGCCATGTTCGGCAAATTCCAGGCGCTGGTCGGCGCGCAGCTCGGCATGCCGCCGCTGCTGTTACCCACGCTCAATTCCATCGGCGCGGAAATCGGCAAACCCGTGGCACCGCAAACCGCGAGCGTCGGCGTCTCGACCAGCAAGTTCGTGCGCAAGGAAGGCGACGTCATCCGCCACAACATGGGTTGGACGTTCATTCTGCTCGCCTATCTGATCCTGATTGCCATCGGGTTCTACCTGCTGCATCCCGCGGTGCTGATGATCGCGAAATAGGCGCGTACCGGAGAGGCGCATAATAGCCGCGATGAACACCTCATTGCGGTCGGACCCATCGGCGGACTCCTTTCGGGAACAGCGTCAGCAGGATGTCGTGGCGGCACTCAGGGAGGTGCTGCCGCGCCGGGCGGTGCTCTATCGACACGAGGACACCGCGCCGTTCGAGTGCGATGCGCTGACCGCCTACCGTACTTCCCCGCTGTTGGTGCTGCTGCCGGACACCGAGGCGGAGGTCGCGGCGGCCCTCAAGGTCTGCCACCGTCTGGGAGTGCCCGTCATCGCGCGCGGCGCCGGCACAGGCCTGTCCGGCGGTGCCACGCCCCATCACTGGGGCGCGGTGTTGTCCCTCGCCAAGTTCAACCGAATTCTGCGGATCGACCCGGGAGCGCGCCTGGCGGTCGTTCAATGCGGCGTGCGCAATGCGGCCATCAGCGAGGCGGCGGCGCCTCACGGCCTGTACTACGCGCCGGATCCGAGCAGCCAGATCGCCTGCACCATCGGCGGCAATGTGGCCGAGAACTCGGGAGGCGTGCACTGCTTGAAATATGGGCTGACGCTGCACAACGTGCTGCGGGTGCGGGGCTTCATGGCGGACGGCGAACCGGTGGAGTTCGGCTCGCTGGCGCTGGATGCGCCCGGCCTGGATCTGCTGTCGATCGTCGTGGGCAGCGAGGGCATGCTGGCCGTCACCACGGAAGTCACGGTAAAGCTCATTCCAAAACCACAGTCCGCACGCTGCATCATGGCGAGCTTCGAGAATATCGAAGCGGCGGGCGCAGCGGTGGCCAGCGTGATTGCCGGCGGCATCATCCCGGCCGGTCTCGAACTCATGGACAAGGCCATGACCGCCGCGGTCGAAGGGTTCGTGCACGCGGGCTACGACCTGGAGGCGGCCGCCATACTGCTCTGCGAAAGCGACGGCAGCGCCCTGGAAGTGGAAGAAGAAATCCTGCGGATGGAACAAGTTCTCAACGCCGCGGGAGCCTCGCGATTGCAGATCAGCCGCGACGAGGCGCAGCGCCTTAGGTTCTGGAGCGGGCGCAAGAACGCCTTTCCGGCCTCGGGCAGCATCAGCCCCGACTACATGTGCATGGATTCCACCATTCCTCGCAAGCGCCTGGCGGAGATGCTGCGGGCGATCCAGCAGATGGAAGAGCGCTACGGCCTGCGTTGCGTCAATGTGTTTCACGCCGGCGACGGCAATCTGCATCCCTTGATCTTGTTCGACGCCGCGGAGCCGGACGAGATGCGCCGCTGCGAACTATTCGGCGCCGATATCCTGGAAACCAGCGTGCGCTTGGGAGGCACGGTGACCGGCGAGCACGGGGTGGGCGTGGAGAAGCTGAACTCCATGTGCGTGCAGTTCGCCCCGGCCGAGCGTGCGCAATTTCTGGCGGTGAAGCACGCCTTCGATCCCCTGCAATCCTTGAATCCGGGCAAGGTGATTCCGACTCTGCATCGCTGCGCCGAATACGGCAAGATGCACGTTCACCGCGGCATGCTGCCGCATCCCAACCTGCCGAGGTTTTGATGGATTCGCAGGACCCGGTGCTGGCACGCCTGATCGATCAGGTCGGTCAGGCGCGCGCGCAGCGCGTGCCGCTGGACATTCGCGGCGGCGGCACCAAGATCTTCTACGGGGGGCCGCCCAAAGGCGAGCCGCTGGACGTCAGGGACCTCGCAGGGATCAGCTCCTACGAGCCCACTGAACTCGTAGTGACGGCTCGCGCGGGCACGGTGCTGGCGGAGTTGGAAGGCGTGCTTGCGGATCAGGGGCAGTGTCTGCCTTTCGAGCCGCCGCGCTTTGCTGCCGGCGGCACCGTGGGAGGTATGACGGCGGCGGGACTATCGGGGCCGGCGCGCGCCAGCGCGGGCTCGGTTCGAGACCATGTGTTGGGCGTGACCCTGCTGAATGGTCGCGGCGAGGTGCTCACCTTCGGCGGCCAAGTCGCCAAGAATGTTGCGGGTTACGACGTGTCGCGGCTGCTGGTCGGGTCGCTCGGGATTCTGGGGGTCATCTGCGAGGTGTCGCTCAAGGTGCTGCCCGTGAACCGGGCCACGGCGACGCTATGCTTCGAGTGGAACGAGAGCCGCGCCCTCGAACAGCTCAACCTCTGGGCTTCACAGCCTCTGCCCATCCATGCGAGCGCCTGGCAGGAGGGGCGGCTGTACCTGCGGCTGTCCGGCGCGGTCGCCGCGGTGAATGCTGCCTGCGGCCAGTTAGGCGGTACGCTGATCTCTGCCGATGCGGCCGCGGCGTGGTGGTTGGGCTTGCGGGATCAGACCCAGGAATTCTTCGTGATGAACGGCAACGATTTGGCGGGCGGAGACTGTCTCTGGCGGCTGTCGCTGCCGAGCACGGCGGCACCCGTCAAGCTGCCGGGCCGGCAGATCATCGAGTGGCATGGGGCAGAGCGCTGGTGGCGCACCGGCGCTGCACCTGAGGCGGTGCGCGCGGCCGCCGCAGGGGCGGGCGGACATGCCACCCTGATTCGCGGCGCCGACAAGTCAGGTGCGGTGTTCACGCCGCTTCCCGGCGCACTGCTGCGAATACATCGTGGATTGAAGCAGGCCTTCGATCCGGCCTGCATCTTCAATCCGGGGCGCTTGTACGCCGAACTCTGATCCCTCATGCAAACCCATTTGAGTCCGGAATTTCAGGGCAGTCCCGAGGGCGAAGAAGCGGCAGCCATTGTGCGCAAATGCGTGCACTGCGGCTTCTGCAACGCGACCTGTCCGACGTATCAATTGTTGGGCGATGAACTCGACGGTCCCCGCGGACGAATCTACTTAATCAAGCAAGTGCTCGAGGGGGCGCAGATCACCCGCAGTACTCAACAGCACCTCGATCGCTGCCTCACCTGTCTCAACTGCCAGACCACCTGTCCGAGCGGCGTCGAGTACGGCCACCTGGTGGAAATC
>JBARBX010000077.1:0-1893 GCA_049793535.1 Steroidobacteraceae bacterium
GCCCAAATCCTCGAGCCCGCAGGCCGCGGCTCCGCCGCAGGTCGCGGCCGCGAGCGCGTCCCACGCCGAGCCCGAGGACAGCGCCAGCAACCTCATCTCCGCCCACGCATCTTGGCTGCCGCAGGCACGGCCGGCGGAGGCCACGCTCAAGCGGATTGCGGATCCGAGTAAAGCGGGCACCGGAGGCAGCCGGCGTTCGCGCTCGAGACAGGCCTGGGATGAGAGGCTGATCGCGATGCCGGTGCGTTCCGCGAGTTCTATGTCCGCTGCCGAGGCATGATTCATGTGAACCGCGCGCAGGGCGGGGGTCAGCAGGCCCAGTTTCCATAGGCGCTCGATCGGCCGCATTCCGTGCACGGCCACGGAATGAGCAATCTCGTGTTCCGCTGCATGCAGGTCGATCACGATGCCCGCATCGAGCTCATCGGCCAGCGTCGCCACCCGCGCGAGTGTCGCATCGCTGATGCCGGCGAGGGCATGCGGCGCGAAGGCCGTGGATATCAGCGGGTGGCCCTTGTATTCATCGCGCACGCGCAAACCCAGAGTCACGCATTCGGCCGGGGACTGCGCCCAGGGACCGGGCGTCTCGGCGACGGGCAGCCCGATCACCGCGCGCATGCCCTGCTCGCACGCGACGCGCGCGGTCTCGTCGGGAAAATCGTATCGATCGCCGAAGCAGGTGACCCCGGCGCGCAGCATCTCGGCCAGCGTTGCGAGAACCCCGTCCCGCACCAACTCCGGGCCGGCGAAGCGGCGCTCGAGAGCCGCCGCTTGGTCCGCGGGAAGGCCGCGAAACAGCGACCTCGCGGCGTAGGTCGCGGCGTTGATCATGCCGGGCATCAGCAGATGCCGCGGCCGCTGCACGGCAACCGTGGCGGCGTAGCGCGCCGCCTCGGCGGTGGGCAGCAAATCCAGAATTCGGCCGTCGCGCACCACCAAAGTATGGTGCTCGAGCACCCTGCCGGGCGCGGTCATGGGGACGATCCAACGGGCCTCGATGCTTAAATCGGCAAGAACGGCGGGCATTCCCAAGTATATCGGCTAATCCGCGCGGTGGGCTTAAGACCTCGTGCGGATATGTGCTAGAATTCGCGCATGTTGAGACCGCGTCTCGCCTCCTTTAAACCCGCTTAAGAAAGCCTCGAAGGCTGCATCGGACTCTCGCAAATGGCCGAGATCGCTCGCGAAATATTGCCCGTAAATCTCGAAGACGAGATGCGCAAATCCTATCTGGATTACGCCATGAGCGTCATCATCGGCCGCGCTCTGCCTGATGTTCGCGACGGCTTGAAGCCGGTGCACCGGCGCGTGCTCTACGCCATGCGCGAACTGAGCAACGACTACAACAAACCCTACAAGAAATCCGCCCGCGTCGTGGGCGACGTCATCGGCAAATACCATCCGCACGGCGATCAGTCGGTCTACGACGCCATTGTGCGCATGGCGCAAGAATTCTCGATGCGCTATCTGCTGGTCGACGGGCAGGGAAACTTCGGTTCCGTGGATGGAGACCCTCCGGCGGCGATGCGCTACACCGAGGTGCGCATGTCCAGGCTGGCGGGCGAGCTGCTGGCCGACATCGACAAGGAAACCGTCGATTTCAATCCGAACTACGACGAGTCCGAAAGCGAGCCCGCGGTACTGCCCGCCCGCATCCCGAATCTCTTGATCAACGGATCTTCGGGCATTGCAGTGGGCATGGCCACCAACATCCCGCCGCACAACCTGACGGAAATCATCACGGCGTGCATTGCGCTGATTGAAAACCCCGAGATCACGCTCGGCCAGCTGATGCAGATCGTTCCGGGTCCGGATTTCCCCACGGCGGGATTCATCAACGGCGCCCAGGAAATCGTCGCGGCCTACAAGACCGGCCGCGGCCGGCTGCACGTG
>JBARBX010000078.1:0-6350 GCA_049793535.1 Steroidobacteraceae bacterium
CAGTAGCCTCCGGATCGCCGAAATAGCCGCGGGTCACGTTGGGGCCGCGAATCAAGATGTGCCCGACTTGGGCCTCGGGCAGGGCGGCGCGCGAGGCGTCCGCGATGCGCAGTTCGCTGTTGGGCACCGTGCGCCCGACGCACACGAGTTCGAGCGCATCGCGCGCATCGGCAGGATTGATTTCGACCGCCGATCCCACTCCGAGTCTGTGGCGGTTCACACGGATCCAGCGATAGTCGAGCCCGGGCTCCGGAAACGCCACTGCCAGTGACGCTTCCGCGAGACCGTAGACCGGGTACATGGCGTGATGCTTGAGACCGGTGTAGGCCAGCGCGCTCATGAACTCGTTGCACAGCGCCACTGAGATGGGTTCCGCCCCATTGTAGATCTGGCGAATCGCGGACAAATCCACCCCGTCGAGACGGCGGTCTCCCAGCACCTTCAAGAAATGTCGGTAGCCGAAGTTCGGCGAACAGGTGAGGGTGGCCCGCTTCTTCGAGGCGACCTGCAGCCAGAGCAGGGGGCGGCGCACGAACAATTCGGTCGGCATGAGGTGGATGTGCGCGCGGTTGGCGAACTGAATCAGATAGAACCCGATCAGTCCCATGTCGTGCGTCAGGGGCATCCAGCTCAACGTGACGTCCTGATCGTTGTACTTGCCGACGGCGGTCGCCCCCTGGGCATTGGCGATGAGATTGCCATGCGTGAGCATGACGCCCTTGGGTTCGCTGGTGGAACCGGAGGAGAACTGGATGAAGGCCAGATCTTCGGGCGCGGGCCGATGCAGCTTGCCCGGGCGTGAGATGTCCGTGATGGAGTCCACCAGGAAACTGCGTGCCTTGAGGCCCTCGAACACCGCCGACTCGCCCAACTCGGCCGCAAGGGTCCCGAGGCGCTCGAGGTTCTTGGCGTCGGTATACAGCAGGGGATTGCCGAGCTTGTGCGCCACCCGCAGCAGCTTGTGGCGGTGCTCATCGCTGATGCCGACGGCCAGCGGCACCGGCGTGATCCCGCCGCAGACCGCCGCCCAGAAGCCGTCGAGGAATTGCTCGTTGTTGCTCAAGAAGATGATCATCTTGTCGCCGCGCTGTGCGCCAAGAGCCTGCAAGTGGTACAGGATGCCGAGCGCCCGCAAGTAGATGTCGCCGTAGGGCACCCGCCGCTCGGAATTCTCGCCCTCGACGTAGGTGACCGCACGGTCGAACCCGCGATTGCTCTCCAGGACGTCGACCAGGGTGGTGTAGCTCATCAGGCGGTTCGAGTCATTCATCGCAATTTCACTTTCATCATAAGGTTGGAGCGAGGCCGCAAATTGATCTGCGCTTCGAGTTCAATGGGCTCGTCGCCCGCGCGGGTCAGGTGGAAGCGGCGCGACATGGCGGACACGTGCACCAGCATTTCGAACATGGCCATGTTCTCGCCGATGCAATGCCGCGGCCCGACAGCGAAGGGAATATAGGCGAATCGATGCCGCTCTGCGGCGTCGGCGCCCGCGAAACGATCGGGCCGAAACTCCTCCGGTTCGCTCCAGAAGGCCGGGTGCCGATGCAGCATGTACGGACTGATGAACACATCGGTCCGGGGACCCACCGGGTAGCCGCCGAGCTCGTCCGCCTCGAGCGTGCGGCGGGTGATCAGCCAACCCGGCGGATACAGCCGCAGGGCTTCTTGCACCACTTGATGCGTGAACTTGAGCGACTCGGCGGCGTCGAGCCCCAGCGTCCCATCCGCGCCGGTACGGTCGGCTTCGGCCTGCAGTTCACGCTGCGCGTCCGGGTGTTGGCTGATGAGGTACCAAGTCCAGGTCAGTGCCGCGGCGGTGGTCTCATGTCCGGCGACGATGAGAGTCAGCACTTCGTCGATCAGCTCCTTGTCGCTCATGGCCTGGCCCGTTTCGCGGTCGCGGGTCGCCATCAGCATGGCGAGAAAATCGAAATGCTCCTCCGGAAAACGGCGCCGGTGGTCGATCAGCTCCGCGACCAGCTTGGTCAGCGAGCGAAATCGGAACGCGAATTTCAAATCGCGGTTCTGCTCCTTGGCCACCACTTCGAAGGGATTTGCGCCGAGCTGCTTCTCCAGCCGTTGCAAATCGCTGCCGAAGATCGAGCACAGCACGATTTCCAGGGTCAGCTCGCTGGCATCGTCGCTCAAATTGACCGCCTCGCCGCGCGCCGCGTGGTCCGCCCAGCGCGCCGCGAACTTGTCGTTGACATCGCGGATCAAGGCGCTGAACTGGTCGATGACGCGGAGATGAAACGACGGTTGCATCATGCGCCGCTGCCGGCGCAAAAAATCGCCCTCGCTGGTCATGATGCCGTTGCCGAGGAGGATCTTGACCCGATCCATCCCTTCGCCCTTGGTGTAATTGCGATGGTTCGACAGCAATACCCGCTTGATGTCGTCGGGGTGGTTGATGACGTAGTTGTACACGCCTCGGCCCGGGGCGAAGACCCGGTAGATGTCGCCGAACTCGGCGAAATAGCGGCGCAGGCGTGCGAGGCTCTCATCGCTGCCGCCGAGATCGAAGCCCTCGGCAGGGCCTGGGGGCAGTGTTAGGGCTTGCATCGGACTATTGTAACGTAGCCCCCGCAGCCCGATGGGCGCGCAGTTCGGAGCGCCGGTGCGAGCGCGGGCGGTACAATGCCGGTCGTGGAAGAAAATCCCGGTGGCGGCCTTCGCAATACGATTTACGAACAACAGACCCGCTCCGGCAGGCGCCTGACTCGCGGGCGTTTGTTTCTGTACAAAATCCTCGTGCCCGTGGGCTTGTCGCTGGTGAGACTGGTATGGCGGTGGTCGCGCGTCCAGGGCGTGTCGGGTGCAGAGCACATCGCGGCGGCGCTCGGGCGCGCGCCCTCGTTCATCCCGGTGTACTGGCATCAACACACGCTATTTTGCGTCAAACATCTGCTGGATCAGCGCCGCGCGGGATTGAAATTGGGCTTTCTGATCTCACCGTCGGTGGATGGGGAGATCGGCGCGATGATCGTGCGCGATCTGGGCGGCGAGGTGATTCGCGGATCCTCCACGCATACCGGGGCCCGGGCCCTGCGTGACTACTACCAGGCGCTGGCCCGCGAGGCCGTGTCGCCGGCGATTACGCCGGATGGCCCGCGGGGTCCTCCCTGGAAGTTCAAGCCCGGTGCGGTACTGCTCGCGCAGCTCTCGGGGCGCCCGATGATCCCGTTGAGCTACGCCGCGTCGCGCGCCTTGAAAATCAAGTGGGACCGCTTTGTGATTCCGTGGCCGTTGTCGAGGATCGCAATCGCGGTGGGGGAGCCGGTGTATGTTCCCAAGGGTCTGGATGCCGCAGGACTCGAGCGCCTGCAGCTAGACATGGAGAGCAGATTGCGCACATTGTTCGAGGAGGCTGAACGCGCTCTGGGTTAGGGTTTTCTCAGCAAGGCCTAACAATACAATTGCTTAGCTTGTATTCCTTAGAACTTATGCGAGAATCCGGGTGTAGATGTACGTACCCGAATGGAAGGAACTGTGTGACGCATTCGGTTTTTAGCTTGAATCCGGTGGCAAACTGTTGATCTATAACCGCAACAATTTCTCCGGGACCTCTGAAGGCGCATGGCAATAGCACCCCACGATCCCCGCCACCCTGATCTGACCGCCTCGGACATATTGTCCCCGCAGACGTGGCCGAAGCGCGGTACTCGCCCCGCGGTCGGTCTCGATGTCATCTGCACCAAGATCGCAGTCGACTTCCAGTCGATGACCGCCGCCACTGCACCCGAGATCATCGGCGCCAATCTGGAGCTGCTGCGCGAGGCCACGCATGCGGATGCGGCCTTTCACCTGCACCTCGACGCGGAATCCGGGCAGTTCAACGACATTCAGGTGGCGCGCGGCATGCTCGCCACCGGCAACCCGGAGCAATTGCGGGGCCAGTCCTTGGATTCAATGCCGTGGGTGCAGGCGCGGCTTGCGCCGCTGCGGGTATCGGAGCTGCGCGATACCTCGAATCCGCGCGGCGACCAGGGCGAGGACGCGGCGCTGTGGAGCCATCTCGGCATCGGCTCGGTGCTGCTCATCGGCTATTTCATCGAAGGGCGCCCGGCCGGGCTGCTCGGAATCGCCGGCGCGCAGCCGCGCGAGAATTGGGAAGTGCAGATGCATCTTCTGATGAAGCTGGTCGGCAGCAGTCTGGCGACCGGCCTGGAACGCATCGAAATCCAGCGCCACTTGCGCGATCTGGAAGAGCGCAACGAGCTGGCGCTGTACAGCGCCAACGACGGCTTGTGGGACTTCGACACCCTCAACAATCGCGTGTATCTGTCGCCGCGCTGGAAGGCGATGCTGGGGTATGACGAAGCCGAGGTCGGTCATGCGCCGGACTGGCGCACCTTGGTGCACTCGGACGACATGTCGCGGGTGCAGGCCGCCATTCGCGATCATGTGGCGGGCAAGACGCCGCTGTTCGAGAGCCTGCACCGCATGCGCCACGCCACCGGCGAGTGGCGTTGGGTGATCAGCCGCGCCAAGGCCAAGGTGGACGACAAGGGGCGGCTGCTGCGCCTGGTCGGCGTCGAGCTCGACATCACCGAGCGCAAGCTGTACGAGGAGGCGCTGTTTCGCGAGAAGGAGAGTGCGCAGATCACCCTGCAAAGCATCGGCGACGGCGTCATCACCACGGACGCCAAGGGTGTGATCGACTACCTCAATCCGGTGGCGGAGGCCTTGACGGGGTGGCGCCTGGAGGACAGCCAGGGCCGGGCCATCGAAGAGATTTTTCGGGCCTTTCACGAAGAAACCTGCGAGCCGCTGGAGAATCCCCTGGCGGTGGCCATCCGCCGCACCCGCTCGATCAAATCGGTCCGGCCGATGCTGTTGATTCGGCGCGACGGCAACGAAATCTATGTCGAGAGCACGGCGTCGCCGATCCGCGACGGCAGCGGCGCGGTCTCGGGCGGCGTGCTCGTGTTCCACGACGTGAGCGAGGCGCGCGAGCTGAACCGGCGCCTGTCCTATCACGCCAGCCACGACGTACTGACGGGCTTGGTGAATCGCCGTGAGTTCGAGAACCGCATGGAGCGGGCGCTGAAGAGCGCCAAGGCGCGTGAGACCTCCTACGCCCTGTGCTGCCTCGACTTGGATCAGTTCAAGATCGTCAACGATACCTGCGGGCATAGCGCCGGGGATGCGCTGCTCGGCCAGGTCGGCGCGCTGCTCAAGTCCAAGGTCCGCTGGCGCGACACACTCGCCCGTCTGGGCGGCGATGAATTCGGGATTCTGCTCGAGAGTTGCTCGCTGGATGAGGCCATGCGCACGGCCGAGGCGCTGCGCGAAGCGGTGCGCAATTTCAAGTTCACCTGGGAAGAGCGCACCTTCCGTCTGGGCGCGAGCATCGGCGTCGTGCCGATTTCCGCCGACAACGCCGACGTCGCCTCGGTGCTCTCCGCGGCGGACAGCGCCTGCCAGGCGGCCAAGGAGGCGGGCCGCAACCGCGTCCACAGCTTCGAGGAAAACGACATCGACCTGATGCGCCGGCGCCGCGAAATGCAGTGGGCGGCGCGCATCAACAACGCCCTGGAAGAGGGCCGCTTCGAGATGTTCAGGCAGACCATTCTGCCGCTGCAGACCGTCGAAACGGGCGCGCACTACGAGCTGCTGCTGCGCATGCGCGACGAGGCGGGCAAAATCGTCGCGCCCGATCAGTTCATGACGGCCGCCGAGCGCTACGGCATCACCCCGAGCATCGATCGCTGGGTGATCGAGAACGCGTTCCGCTGGCTGGTTTCCGAGGCCGATGAGCGCGAGAAGCTCACCATGTGCTCCATCAACCTCTCGGGCCAAAGCCTGGGCGACGACAAGTTCCTGCCCTATGTCATCGACCAATTCCACCGCAGCGGCCTCGACGCCAGCAAGATCTGCTTCGAGATCACCGAGACGGCGGCCATCGCGAGCTTCTCGCAGGCGAATCGCTTCATCCAGGCGCTGAAGGAACTGGGCTGCAAATTCGCGCTCGACGACTTCGGCACCGGCCTGTCGTCGTTCGGTTACCTCAAGCACTTCCCGGTCGATTTCCTGAAGATCGACGGCAGCTTCGTGAAGGAAATCCTGCACGATCCCATCGACCGCGAGATGGTGCGCTCCATCAACGAAATCGGACACTTGACCGGCAAGCAGACCATCGCCGAGTTTGCCGAGAACGTCGAGATCATCAACATGCTGCGCAGTCTCGGCGTCGACTACGCGCAGGGCTACGGCGTGTCGCAGCCGCAGCGCGTCCTCAAGGCCGCCAACATCGCCTGAGCCCGTGCGGCGCCCCAATGGCGAGCGCCACACCGAGCGGGCACCGCGCTGATAGCGGGCGCGCCTACCGCTACTTCATTCTGACG
>JBARBX010000079.1:0-8600 GCA_049793535.1 Steroidobacteraceae bacterium
CGCTGTGCTGATGATGGTGGCTATCAGCCTAATGCCCAGGCGTCCATTCCTATTTGCTCTTGTGCTGGGAGCCATGACATTAATATTTGTTTTTGTGTGCTACATCAAGGGAGAGCCACTGTCGGGCGGCTCGAGAGAAAATGAGTAGCATCGATCGTCGAGGGATTTCGCTTGGGCTCAGCGAAGACCATTCGTGAGCGCGCGCCTTAACTCGGCGGTGAAGGCCGGCGTCCGCGCGCTGGGGTGGGTCGTAACCCTCTTGGGCTGCATCGTCGTTGCGGGCGCACTGACCGCACTCTATATGCTCCTGATAAAAGGTGCCGCTCCCGGCCAGCCCATTTTCCTCGATGCTGTGGTGCCGCGACTAGGAGGCGCCGCCCTACACCTTGCAAACGGCCTGGTTTTGATAACTGCCCCATTCGTCTTCCGGTGGGCTATTCGGCGGTGGCGGCAATCTGGCTCTCCTTGAAATTGAACGATCGACTAAGCCTGTGGCTCAGGGATTTGCACCCGATCTGGTTTGTCAGCCTGATGGTTTCCGCATCATTTCTCGCCCTTGTGCCCTTCGCGATTCTTGCGTCGGTGTTCCCCGCGCTTGCCCCGGGGCCAGGATCGTCCGTCGTAAAATACGGTGCGGTCGGTCAAATCGCGTTTGGTGTCGTGCTGGCGCCGCTCCTCGAAACCGCGCTCTATCAGGCCTTGCCCATTGAGTTGATGAGCCGGAAAACGTCTTTTGGCTGGCCGTTAATCATAGCCATTTCATCGATTCTCTTCGGCGCCGCACACCGGTTCAGTTGGGGTTATGTATTCGCCACCTTCCTCGTTGGACTCGTGCTCGCCTACGGGTACGCGGTCCGTCGGCGAAAGGGAGGCAGGCCGTTTCTTCTCATACTGTCGGTTCATGCGCTTCGCAACGCCATTTCCCTCGCTCTATTTGCCTCGGGCGTACCATACCCTTCATGAATCGCCTCTGAATTAGTAGTATCACTGACCTGAGATCGCGTCGGGCGATCGTGGCACCTTGTCGTTAGGCGGTGGCAAATGAAGGCGAAATCCGCTGGCCATTCCGGCACCCCGCTTGTCAAGAAACTTGGAATAGGAGTGAACGCCCGTGTTTGCACAAGAAATGCACCGGTTGAAGCTGGTCATCCGAAAGGAACTTCCTTGAGGAATTTCGCGGTAACCCGCGGGGTCAGGCGCGATCCCGCTGTTGACGCGTGGCTGACCGACGGCCTGTCGGAGTTGAGATCTATCGCCCAGACCTGGTTTGCGCAGATGCGAAGATCATGTCAACGTCGGCTTCTTCCACGGCGCAATGCTCGAGGATCCATGACACTCAGCCTTTCGCGAGTCTTCTCCCTGCTGGTTGTGGCGGCAGCGTACGTGCGTGCGAGTTGGATCCCCTCCGGATTTTTGATCGTAACGCTGGTTTCCGCGCCAATACTCGCTTTGATTTGGTTCCCTGAGCAGATCGACGATATTACCTTCGGGGTTTGGACCAGGGGATATCAGATCGACTCCCACACGCCGGGTATTGCCATCGCGGCGCTGGGGTGGATTTTCTTACTACTATTTGTCTTGGCGCTGTTCCTGGCTCACATTCCGGGCAAATGAGCACGCTATGTCCAAACTCCGGGTCCAAAGCTTCGCGGTTTCCATTGACGGCTACGGTGCCGGGCCGAATCAGAATCTTCAAAATCCGCACGGTACGAGAGGTCCGGAGCTGATGGAGTGGTTTTTCCAGACGCGCTTTTGGTGCAAGACGCATGGCCAGGAGGATGGAGAGACAGGAATCGACAATGGAATTGTCGAACAAGGCTTCGCCGGGATCGGTGCCTGGATTCTCGGGCGCAATATGTTCGGCCCCGTCCGAGGCGCATGGCCCGACGACAGATGGAAAGGCTGGTGGGGCGATGAGCCGCCCTATCACACGCCGGTCTTCGTGTTGACGCATCACCCGCGGCCTACGCTCAAGATGGCCGGAGGCACGGAATTTCATTTTGTCACCGAGGGCATTCATGCCGCTCTGGAGCTGGCCACGTCTGCAGCCCGCGGCCGCGATGTCCGCCTCGGGGGCGGCATTTCCACTGTGCGCCAGTACCTGCGCGCCCGCCTGATCGACGAGCTGCACTTGGCCGTACGGCCCGTCCTGCTCGGGTCCGGCGAGAATTTATGGCAGGGTATCGACGCGTACGCTCTCGGCTATGAATGCGCGAATACCGTCGCCGGCGAGCGGGCGACCCACCTCTTTTTGCGCAAGCGCGCATGATGTCGATTCACTTATGATCCCGGTGACCTTGGAGGGTATATGAGGGGCATTGCTGTTACCGCGGTATTCATGGCGCTGGCCGGCTGCGGATCGTCCACGAACACGCCCGCTGCGGGGTCGGCGGCCATCGCCGCGAAACCGGATGTCATCGTGACGATTGACGGCGTGCACCACGCCTGTGTGGTTGCTCTTTCCAGCGAACCGCAAGGCAGCTCCGTTGCATGCGACGACATTGTTCCCTTCATGAGAGACGAACTCAGGCTTGCGGGCGGATCGACCTACGACCTCCGCACAATCCCCGAGGTCGACGCGGCCCAGAAGGCCAAAGTCGAATCCAATTTGAAGGGCGCGGGCTACCGCTTCATCGGCGGCCCGCACTGATGCTGCGACAGGAGTCGCGTCTCGCGAGTTTGGCGGTATGATTCCCCGATCGCTTCGGAGAAATCCCCATGAACGACAAAACCGCGTACCGACGATTCAGGGATTTCTACCCCTTCTATCTCGGCGAGCACGTGAATCGAACCTGCCGCCGGCTACATTTCACGGGGACGAGTATCGCCCTGGCATTGCTCGTGACGGCCGCGATCACGCAGCGCTGGTGGCTCGTCGCGGTGGCGTTCGTTCAAGGATACGCATTCGCCTGGGTCGGCCATTTCTTTTTCGAGCACAACAAGCCGGCGACGTTCAAGCACCCCCTGTTCAGCTTCATGGGTGACTGGCGCCTTTGGTGGGACATCCTGAACGGCCGAGAGCGAATCTAAGACCAACCATGCCGCGGCCCGCGCCCGCAGGCCCGACTTAAGGCGTCATGGCTCAGATCCACTATCCGCGGCACTTCCTGCTGCTGGGCGCTTTCAGCGTCTTGCTGGCTGTCATCAGCCGGCTGCGTCTCTTGACCAGTCCCGATGCCTCTTTCGCCGTGTACGGGGCGCTGCACGCGGTGGCCGTGGTGCTGAGCCTTGGGCGGCGGTCCGGGTGGCGGCAGTGCCTGTTCATCGTGCTGGCCGCCGGTCTTTGTGTCATGAGCCTGTATGTTGGAATGTGGGTCATGCACCTGCTGGGAGGGCTTCCCGGCAACATCGGACTGTATGCGGCGCTTGGGATAGGAGCCTGGACCGGCGCCGTGACCTACGGAATCTCCATCCGGTTATGGCAGATCCATCGGTTCAACCGACGATCGCTCGCCATGACTGGTATCGGCTGCGTGGCGGCGACGTACGCCGCCTTCCTGACCCTGGGATATTTCCATTCTCTGGGGCGGTGGTGGCTTCCGGTGCTTTGGTGGTTCGCATTTTCCGGCGGCCTTTGGTATCGCGATCGACATTCCGGTAATTAGGGACTGTCGGGCGAGCGCACATGCTCCGGGCGCACGCCAAGTCCCAGAAATTGAGCCGGCCATCGGCGCAGCCACGCATTGGCGTCCAATACCTTCAAGAACCAGGGTACTCGCAAGGTTCGATTGCCGCCCGCCACCATGGGCTTCAACACGCGGTCGTGAACCGCGACCTGAAATCCCTGGACCACTTTCACGGGAAACAACCGCCGCCGCTGTACCGATTCCAGGTCCTCGTCGCGCAGCGTTCCGGCCCTGAGTTTTGCCGCGAGAAGATTGGCCGCCGCCACCGCATCCTGTATCGCCAGATTGATGCCGACGCCGCCCACCGGCGACATGGCGTGCGCGGCGTCCCCGATGCAGAGCAATCCGGGCTTGGACCAAGTCGTCAACCGATCGACCGTCACGCTCAACAGCTTGATGTCGTCGAATGACTTGAGCTCGTCGACCCGGTCGGACAAAAGGCGCGCACCGTCGGCGACCGCGGCCTTGAACGCCTCGAGTCCGTCGGCATGTATGCGCCCGATGCCGCCTTTGCCGATCACATAGGCGCACTGCCAATAGTCGGTTCGATCGATGGTCACGATCATGGTGTTGACGCCGAGGCGCCCCAGCACCTGTCCCGGATCGTCGGCTCTCTTCGATAGACGAAACCAAAGCACGTCGATGGGCGAGCCCAAGGCCTGCACCACGAGCCCCGATGCGGCGCGCACCGTCGAGCCGCGCCCGTCGCAACCGACGACGAGGTCGGCATGAATCTCGAGCGGCCCATCGGGTATGGTTGCCCGGACGCCGACGACTCGGCCTCCGGACTCGATCAGGCTGGTCACTTGCGCCGACATCATGACCTGCAACGCGGGCCAGCGCCGCGCCTTGTCAGCCAGAAAATTCAAAAAGTCCCACTGCGGCATCAGGGCGATGAACTTGCACGGTGTCGGGACATGTGCGAAGTCCGCAACGTTGAGACGGGTAGTGCCGATCTCGACCGCGAGCGCGGGGATTTTCGAGTGCGGCAATTTCAGAAAATCATCCAGGAATCCGAGCTCGTGCATGATCATCAGGGTCGAGGGATGCACGGTGTCGCCGCGAAAGTCGCGCAGAAAATCCGCGTGCTTTTCCAGGACGACGGTCCGCACACCCGCCCGTCCCAGCAGCAGCCCCAGCATCATGCCTGCAGGGCCGCCTCCGGCAATGCAGCACTGAACTTGCAGCGAGTCGGCCATGAGCCGCCAATATACGCGCACCCGATGCCAGGCCAAAGCCCGGCGTCACCGGCCGCCGCCAATCCTTACGCGGTATTCGCGACCGCGGCGACTTGATAAGATCTCGCGCATGCAAATCCATGAAGGCGGCTGCCTCTGTTCTGCCATTCGGTTTCGCATTTCCGGCGAACCCATCTTCTCCAGCCTTTGTCACTGCGCCACCTGCCGCAGAGCGAGCGCCGCGCCGGCCGTTGCCTGGCTGACCTTCGATCGCGGCCAGATCGAAATGCTGTCGGGTCAGCCGCGCAGCTATCGATCCTCGCTCGGCATCGTGCGTCAGTTCTGCGCCACCTGCGGCAGCCAGCTCGCGTACGAAAATGCGGCAAGCCCGGCCACGATCGACATCACCACCGCATCCATGGACACCCCGAATCTGTTTCCCCCCACCTTCGAGGTGTGGCTGGAACACCGGGTGTCGTGGCAAACCGCCGATCAGTCCCGCGCGCAGTACGCGAGGGGCAATCAATGAGCCGGCAATTGATCAGCTCCGGATCGCAATTCGAGCACGATATCGGCTATTCGCGGGCGGTCGTGGATGGGGAGTGGGTGTTCGTGTCGGGAACGACCGGTTTCGACTACGCGACCATGGCCATCTCCGACAGCCTGCCGACGCAGACCGAGCAGTGCTTGAAGAACATACAGTCCGCGTTGAGGCAGGCGGGCGCGGAGTTCGAGGACGTGGTGCGGGTAACCTATGTGCTGCCCGATGGCGCGCGCTTTCCCGAATGCTGGCCCATCCTGCGCAAATACCTCGGCCACGTTCGTCCGGCGGCGATGATGATTTCCGCCGGGTTGTCCGATCCTCGCATGCAGATCGAAATTGAAGTCACCGCTCGCAGGCGCACCAAATGACCGACACAATCCCGGCAGGCCATTTCTACGACGGCGGCTGCACCTGCCGCCAGGTGCGCTATCGCCTCGCCGGCAAGCCGCTCTTCGTTCACTGCTGCCACTGCCGTTGGTGCCAGCGCGAGACGGGTTCGGCCTTCGCCCTGAATGCCATGATCGAAGCGGACCGTGTGCACGTGCTGCAGGGCGAAGTGGTCGTCATCGACACGCCGACTCAGAGCGGCAAGGGCCAAAGGATTTCCAGGTGCCCGAAATGCGAAATCGCCGTCTGGAGCAACTACGCCGGCGCCGGCGATGCCGTGCGCTTCGTGCGCGTGGGCACGCTCGACGAACCCGCGCGCCTGCCTCCCGACATCCATATTTTCACGGCGTCGAAGCAGCCGTGGGTAGCGCTGCCGGCCGGCATCCCCGCGGAATCCGAATACTACCGAGCCTCCGAGCGCTGGCCCGCGGAGAGCCTGGAGCGCCGCGCCGCGCTGCAGGCGAAATTTCCAAGGCGCCCGTAGGGTAGCGTCAATCCCGGAGGCCTTCGTGCTGGGTACTCATGATCTGTGGTTGTTCGTGCTGTCCGGCTTGCTGTTGAACATCACCCCCGGCCCCGACACCCTCTACATCGTCGGGCGAAGCTCGACTCTGGGCTGGCGAGCGGGCGCGGTCGCGGCCCTTGGAATCGGCTCCGGGATTCTGGTGCATATCAGCGCCGCGGCCCTGGGGTTGTCGGCGCTGCTGGCCGCCTCCGCGACGGCGTTCGCCGTCGTGAAAATCGCGGGCGCCGCCTACCTGGTGTACGTGGGCATTTCATTGCTTCGAAGCAAGCGGTCGGACCCCGCGTCGCCGGCGGTCGCCCTGCGTCCGGCCCGGATGCGGAGCATCTTCTTTCAAGGATTTCTCACCAATGTCTTGAACCCCAAAGTTGCGCTGTTTTTTCTGGCGTTCCTGCCGCAATTCGTCATGGCGGATGCCCCGTCCAAGCCGCTGACGTTTCTGTTCCTGGGCGCGATCTTCGATTTCAACGGGACCCTCTGGAATTTGCTGGTCGCCTGGTCCACGGCCAGCATCAGCAGCCGCTTTGCGGCCGGCGATCGATTCAAGATTTGGTTCAATCGCTGCGTGGGCGGCCTGTTCGTGCTCGTCGGGATCCGGCTTGCACTCGCCCATGAGCGCTAAGCCGACTTAGCCGTGGCCATGCGCGCGGCCGAATGGCCCGCCGGCGGACTCGGCAACCACCAGGGTATGCTAATGTTGCGCCCCAGAGAGAGGAGTTTGCCGTGAAATCGTTGCTCGCCATCATCGGCTGGTGCCTGCTGTTCGTCTTGTGCTGGCCGTTGGCCATCCTCGCCATTGTGCTTTGGCCGCTGCTGTGGCTGTTGTCGCTGCCGTTTCGAGTGGTCGGCATCACATTTGAGGCGCTGTTCGCGTTGCTGCGGGCCATTTTGTTTCTGCCCGCACGCATACTGGGACACCGCGACGGCTCCCCGGGCCGTTCCTCGTAAGGGGCGAGTCCTGATGCACGCAGGTGCACCCTTGACGGCAGCCCCATCCAAAAGTGAACCATCGATGATCTTGGCCCGAGAAGCGCTTGCGCTCCTGCAGGAAGGAAACCGCCGATTCGTGTCGGACATCAGCAATCGCGATGCCATCACCAGCCGCGCGCGCCGTCTCGAGTTGGCGACGAGCCAGGAACCCTTTGCCACCATTCTCGGCTGCTCCGATTCGCGGGTGCCCGTCGAGATCATCTTCGACCAGGGCCTGGGCGACCTGTTCGTCATTCGCGTCGCCGGCAACATCGTGGCCCCGTCGCTCATCGGCAGCGTCGAGTTTGCCGCCGAACAATTCGGCACGCGCCTGGTGGTGGTGTTGGGCCATACCAAGTGCGGCGCCATCGAGGCGACGCTGCAGCAGCTCAAGCGGCCGATCGAGAATCAATCCCGCAATCTGCATTCCATCGTCGACTTGATACGGCCTTCCGTCGAAGGCCTGTTGGCGACGGATCTCAAAGACGATTTACCGGCCCTGGGCCGTGCCGCGGTTCGCGCCAATATCCGGGCATCGGTGCAGCAGCTACGGCACGGCTCGGAAATCATCGAACAGCTCATTCAAAAAGCCGGACTCCTGGTGGTCGGCGCCGAGTACTCGCTGGAGACCGGCGTGGTCGATTTTTTCGACGGATTGCCGGCCGCCCCGTAACGACGGCATTGATGGCCCACTATGAATGCCTCGCGAGAGAACCGCTCGTTCGCACTGCCGCTCGCCGCCCTGGCATGGTTCGGGATCATTCTGCAGCCCGGCGTGGTCGCGGGGATCGCGGCCAATATCGCCTTTGTCGGGCTCAGCTACCACTTCCTATTGCGCAATACTTGGAACCCGCAGGGCGCGCAGCTACTGGCCGATGTGCTTATGCACTACGCCGTACCCGCTTTCTACGTTCTGTATTGGTGGCGGGGTGCCGCAAAGAGCGCGCCCCTTTATCGACGCCGCGCACATCGGTTACGCGCGCACCCTGCGGTACGCGTTGGGGCTTTTGGTCGTATTCATCGCTCTGGGACTTACCATGGTCGCGCTCGGCAGGGCACGGCAACGGATGCGCAGGTAGGGTCATGGAAATTCCCGCGATCACCCTTGAAAGGCTGAACCAGATCGGGGTCGGCAAGTTGCCGGGCCACCTCGGCATCGTGATCACGCACGCCGATCAGACGGAGTTGCGGGCCGAACTCAAGATCGGCGAGACGCACATGGCGCCCAATGGATTTCTGCACGCGGGAACCGTGGTCACGCTGGCGGACACCTGCGCCGGCTATGGATGCATCGCGCATCTGCCGCCGGGTGCGACGGGCTTCACGACGCTCGAACTCAAGTCCAACCACTTGAGCACCGCACGCGAGGGGAC
>JBARBX010000080.1:0-6490 GCA_049793535.1 Steroidobacteraceae bacterium
GATCTCCGTCGGGAACCGCACGTTCGACAAGTAGGGATAGAGTGAATCGTGGTGTGCGACGGTGGTGACTCCGCTCAGCAGATTCTTCAGCCCTCCAAGCAGCAGGCGCTCATCGCGCGCGACCGCCACACCTGACTCGAACTCCGGGTCGGATCGCCGGCGCGCATCGACATCGGCTATCCACTCGCGCACATGACGATAGGATTTGCCGAACGCCGGCCGCGTCAGGCTGTTGAGTTGCAAGTGGTCATGCCCATTGATCAGACCCGGCAGCACACGATCTCCCTCGAGATCGACGACCCGATCGCCGGCCGGTGGATGCTCGCCCAGCGACGCAATGGTTTCGCCCACGACGCGCAGGCTGGTGAGCTCGCCGTTGCCCCAATCGGCATTGAGGAACGTGACCCCGCGAGGAGCAGAGGCGTAAGTCCCGGTCATTTTCGTGCTCGAACGATCAGCACGATGGGCAGGCCCTTCCAGCGCCCATAGAATCCTTCCGATTTCGGAAACCGTTCGCTCAATTCCAATCCCACCCGCACCTCATGAACGATGTCGAGGATCAAGCCGGCTGCGCCGGCGGCCTGGCGCTGCTCGTCCACGCCGTAACATCGATGCGGCACGGTGTATGTGCGCTCATCCCGATCTTTGAACGATCGCGTGAGGCCTGCCCGCGCGGCCTCGGGATGAAAATCGGAATACAACAGTGACCCGCCGGCGCGCAGCACGCGGGCGGCCTCGGCCATCCACGCGTGCGCGCTCGTGGCGTGACCGAGGGCGAGGCCCGAGATCACCACGTCGAACGTTCCATCGGCAAACGGCAATTGCATCATGCTGCCGCATACCCGGACGGCCGCCGACACCTGGCGAAGCATGGGCGCGCAAAAATCCAGGGCCACGATCTGGGCGGCTTGCGCCTCCGCCAGCAGCCGCGAATACCGTCCGCTCCCGCAGGCGAGATCCAGAGCGCGGCGGCCGGCCACCGGCGGCAGGTGCTCGAGCATGGCGCGCTGCTCCGCCCGCATCAGGGGATTGTGTGCGGACGGGGGATAGAGCGGCGCCCAGCGTTCGTAGGCGGCCAGCGTTTCCGCGTGGAGGTTCGCCATCACGACAGCGCGCTCCATGAGAGGCTGCCGGGGTCCCGCCAGAGGGAGCACACGCAGGTTTTGCATTCCGTGCGCGCGCCGCTTTGAATCGCCGCGCGCAACTGCGCCATGTCCCCGCGATTCAAGATTTGCCTGAGGCCGTCGTGCGGTTCCCCGTCGGGCGATAGGCGGGCGGCTGCGGGGCCCGCGATAAAAAAGCAGGGTTGCACGCGTCCGGTCGCGCCGACGACGGCCGAAATCTCCGGAGCATTGCAGCGCACCGGGGGATAGGGACCATGACCCAAAACCGCGGCGAAGTACTGCACGAGGCGCCGCAGCTTCTGCGGACTCTCCGCGATGAATCCGGAGCGGAAATCTTGCAAATGATCCCGCTCGACAGTGTTCAGTACCTGTTCGAATTCCGGCAGGTCCGCGGGCCGCAATGCCAGATCGGAGACATAGTCGTCTGCGCGGCCGAAAGCGTGGGGATTAGCCACATCCACCGCAAGAAAAGAGACTTGGCGCGCACCGACCTCCTTTGCCAGTGCGACGAACGCCGGCAATTGCCGGAAGTTTCCGCGCTGCACGGTGACTCGAATACCGGGCGGCGTTCCATGACCGGCCGCGGCCAGAATGCCGCCGCACACTTTGTGAAACGCGTCCAACCCGCGAATCGCGGCGTAGGTTTGCGGATCCGCGCCGTCCAGCGAGACGGTAATGGCATCAAACAGCTCGACCGCGCGGCGGGCGTGCTTGGCCAGGGCGAGGCCCGAGGTGAGCAACCATACTTTGAGGCCGCTCTTGCGCAACAACCGGGCGATCGCCGGCCATTCGGGGTTGAGCAGGGGTTCACCGCCCGACAGCAATGCCAGCCGAGTCCCCATCTCCGCCAAACTGGGCAGCAGGCGAGTGACTGCCGCAAGATCCATGTCCTCCCGCCCGTGCCGCCAGTAGTCGCAGGTCACGCAGCGCGAATTGCAGCGCTCGGTCAGATACAGCGTCACCAGGGGCAGCCTGGTCAGGGCGGGGGAAACTGCGAGCGCTTCGGCGGACAACGGTGACTCACTTCAGGCGGCCAATGTCGAAGGGCGCCCGGTAGCACGAGCGCGGTATTTCCCGTGAGTACCCGCTCGGAGCCAATCGGTTGGCCCGCCGCCGCTCCCCGGCCTTGGGCCAGGCGCGGGATTAGGCGATTCACGTCGCTAGTTACGTATGAAAAGGTGGCTTCAACTCTTTGATTTAGTTAAGCTCGCGGGCTCATGAATACGGCTGACGGTGTTTGCGTCGAAAAGGTCCACGTCTGGCGGGGAGAGCGTCACGTCCTCAAAGCGGTGAGCCTCACCTTGGCGCCAGGTCAGTTGCTGCACATCTCCGGTCCAAACGGCTCCGGCAAGACCACGCTGCTCCGGGTCGTGTGCGGTCTGCTGCGGCCCGAGCAGGGCGAGGTGTTCTGGGGCGGGCGGTCGATCTCGAGCGTCCGGCTCGAATACCAGTGGGCACTGGCCTATGCCTCGCACGAGCCGGCTCTGAAAGGGGATCTGACGGCGCTGGAGAATCTGCGGTTCGCAGTGGCCTTGAAGCGGCACATCACGGCGGATGAGTTGCGTGCCGCGCTGGCGCGGACCGGGGTCGCCGCTTGCGCGGATTTGCCGGTCCGAATATTGTCGGCCGGCCAGCGTCGGCGGGTCGCCATGGCCCGGGTCTTGGCGATGCGCGCCTCGGTTTGGCTGCTGGATGAGCCCTACACCAATCTGGATGCGTCCGGCTCGGAATTGATGTCGGAGCTGCTGCAGACGCATGTTGCGGGCGGTGGCTTGGCGTTGGTGGTTGCCCATCACGAACTGAAGGTCGGCTGCCCTGTCGGGCGTATGGAGCTCAATTCATGACGGTCGGCGCCTGGGAGGCGTTCTGGCTGATCGTGCAGCGTGAGCTGCGTCTCAGTTTCCGGCGTCCGGAACAGCTTTTGCAGCCCCTCGTGTTCTTCCTCATCGTCACGACGCTGTTCCCGCTGGGATTGAGTCTTCGGCTGTCGCTACTACGGGACATCGCGCCGGGTGTGCTTTGGGTGGCGGCGCTGCTATCGTCGCTGCTGTCGCTGGACTTCCTGTTTAAAGGCGACGCCGATGACGGCACTTTGGAGCAACTTGCCTTGAGCGGGCACGGTCTAACCGTCATTGTGGCGGCAAAAACCCTTGCGCATTGGCTGGTGACGGGCCTTGCCTTGGTGCTGGCTTCGCCGATTGTGGGGACTGCGCTGGGTATTCCCACAGACGCATTTGGGACAATGCTGCTGAGTTTGGCACTGGGCACCCTCACCTTGAGCTGGCTGGGGGCCATTGGTGCGGGCTTAACCATCGGCCTGCGCCGCGGCAATGTGTTGTTCTCGCTGATAGTGCTGCCATTGGCAATGCCCTTGCTGATTTTTGGTGCCGGGGCCACCGATCGGGCGATTTCGGGCACGAGCGCGGCGGGTGCCCTGTATTTGTTGGCGGCGCTCTGTGTGTTCACCTGCACCTTGGCGCCATTTGCGGCGGCGGCGGCATTGCGCATCACTCTGGAATAACGGCTGAAGCATCATGTGGACCTGGTTTTACAAGCTCGCCTCTCCGCCCTATGTGTATGGGGTGGCGGCGGCGCTCATGCCCTGGTTCTTAGGGTTGGCAGCCGTCACGATCGGCTACGGCCTGATCGGGGGATTGGTTTTCGCGCCGCCCGACTATCAACAGGGCGATGCGTTTCGAATCATTTACGTGCATGTGCCGAGCGCCTGGATGTCCGAGTTCGTCTACACCACCATGGCGGTGGCGGGCGGTATCGCGCTCATTTGGCGCATCAAGGTGGCCCACGCGGTGTCGGCCGCTTCCGCACCCATCGGCGCATCGCTCACGCTGCTGGCATTGGTGACCGGTTCTATGTGGGGCAAGCCGATGTGGGGCACCTACTGGGCCTGGGATCCCCGCCTGACGTCCGAACTCATTTTGCTGTTTCTCTATGTGGGCGTGATGTCGTTGCGCACGGCGTTCGAGGACCCGGCGCGCGGCGATCGGGCGGCCGCGCTGCTGGCCGTGGTCGGCGCGGTCAATGTGCCCATCATTCATTACTCGGTGGTCTGGTGGAACTCGCTGCACCAGGGCGCCACGGTTGCTAAACTAGGCAAACCCTCCATCGCCGGCAGCATGCTGTGGCCTTTGCTGTCCATGTTCGTCGGCTTCATGTTGTTCTACGGTGCGGTGCTGTGCCTGCGGCTGCAAGGAGAGGTGCTGAATCGGGAGCGGCAGTCGGCCTGGGTGCGGGAGGCGGTTAAATCATGAGCGGCGGTTTTTGGTACATGGGCGGCTATGCGCGCTATGTCTGGCC
This sequence comes from Steroidobacteraceae bacterium, assembly GCA_049793535.1. Classification (GTDB taxonomy): domain Bacteria; phylum Pseudomonadota; class Gammaproteobacteria; order Steroidobacterales; family Steroidobacteraceae; genus Bog-1198. The sequence continues at coordinate 4,440 of JBARBX010000080.1, forward strand.
CTGCATCGGCTTTGCCTGTGTGGTGCTGGCGTGGAATCTGTGGTCGGCGCGGCGCTATCTGGCGGCCGCCAAGGTGCGCGCGGCTCGGGCGCTGGCCATGGCCGCGAGTGAGGCGCGATGACGCCGCGCCGTAAACGCCTGTTCGTCGTGCTCGGCATCTTGGGTGGCGTGGCCGCCTCGGTCGCGCTCGCGGTCATGGCCTCGCGCGAGAACATCATGTTCTACTACGACCCCAGCCAGGTGGTTGCGGGCAAGGCGCCTCTGGCCAAGCGGTTTCGCATCGGCGGCATGGTGGTGAAGGGGAGCGTCGCCCGCAAACCGGGCGACCTGCAAGTGCGCTTCGTTCTCACCGATTTTGCGCACGAGGTTCCGGTCGAATACACCGGCGTGCTGCCGGATTTGTTCCGCGAAGGCCAGGGTATCATCGCGCACGGCACGATGAATTCGAACGGTGCCTTTGTCGCCGACGAGGTGCTCGCCAAACATGATGAGAAATACATGCCGCCCGAAGTGGCTGCTTCGCTGAAGAACAAGGCGGCGCGCAATTCAACCGGCGCCGGACCTACCACGTAAAGTCAAGGGAGCTGCAATGGCACCAGAATTAGGAGTCTTCTCGCTCATCCTGGCCTTCGTGCTGAGCCTATCGCAAGCGTTTTTCGGACTCGCCGGGGCGTGGCGCGGCCGGCCGGTGTGGATGGCCGTGGCGCGGCCGGCGGTGACGGGGCAATTCGTGTTCGTCGGCCTGGCCTTTGCCTGTCTCGTGTACTGCTTCGTGAACAACGATTTCTCGGTCCTGTATGTCGCGCGCAATTCAAATTCGCAACTGCCGCTGTTCTACAAAGTCGCGGCCTTGTGGGGCGCGCACGAGGGTTCGCTGCTGCTCTGGATAATGATTCTGTCGATCTGGAGCGTGGCGGTGGCGGCCTTCAGCCGCCAGCTTCCCTTGAGTTTCTCGAGCCGGGTGCTCGGGGTCATGGGTCTCATCAGCGGCGGGTTCATGCTGTTCACGCTATGGACCTCCAATCCCTTCCTGCGCCTGATTCCGGCGGCGCCGGACGGCACGGATTTGAATCCGGTACTGCAGGATTTCGCGCTCGCCATTCATCCGCCCATGCTCTACACAGGCTACGTCGGGTTCTCCGTGGCGTTCGCGTTCGCCATCGCCGCGATGCTGGAAGGTCGGCTCGACCAGACCTGGGCGAAGTGGACCCGGCCCTGGACCATCTTTGCCTGGCTGTTTCAGACCATCGGCATCGCACTCGGTAGCTGGTGGGCGTATTACGAACTGGGCTGGGGCGGCTGGTGGTTCTGGGATCCGGTCGAGAATGCCTCGTTCATGCCCTGGCTGGTCGGCACCGCGCTGATCCACTCGCTGAGCGTCACGGAGAAGCGCGGCATCTTCAAGAGCTGGACGCTGCTGCTCGCGATATTCGCCTTCTCCTTGAGTCTGGTGGGAACCTTCCTGGTGCGCTCGGGCGTGTTGGTGTCGGTGCATTCATTCGCCACCGATCCGACCCGCGGACTCTACATTCTGGCCTTCCTCGTGCTCACGATCGGCGGTTCGCTGACCCTGTACGCGTGGCGGGCGCCGAAGCTGTATGCGCCCGGCGGTTTCGAGCTGTTTTCGCGCGAGTTCTTTGTGCTCGTGAACAATGTGATTCTGGTGAGTGTCGCCGGGCTGGTATTGTGGGGCACATTGTCCCCGCTGGTTTACGAGCTCTTAGGCATCGGCAAGATCTCGGTCGGGCCGCCGGTGTTTGCCCTGATGTTCTTGGTGCCGGTGCTGCCGCTGATGGCATTCTTGGGCGTGGGCATGCACTCCGCCTGGCGCCGCGGCAAGCTCACCGCGGCCGCCGAACCCCTCTGGTGGCTGCTCGGTATCGCGGTGGCGCTGGCCGTCGCAATCCAGGGCCTCGTCTTCGGCGAGTTCCACTGGGTGGGGCTCATCGGCTTCAGCTTCGGGATCTGGATCATCTTCTCCGCCCTGCTCGAGCCGTTGCGCCGCCTGCGCCAGAAGCAGACCTTGACTGCCGCGCTGCTCGGAATGAGCA
>JBARBX010000081.1:0-5417 GCA_049793535.1 Steroidobacteraceae bacterium
CTCCTGCACCACGGTCACCGTGCCCTGATCGGCCTCGCGGCCGTCGGCGTAAGCGAAGGCCCGGGACATCAGCGCCTCGACCGGCACCGGCGTCTGCCGGCCGGTTTCCAACTGCTCCACCAATTGCGGCAGGGCGGCCACCGCGCTGCGCAGCAGCGTCATCATCCCCGGCGTGCGCGTCAGCGTCTTGTCGATGATCCGATTGACCAGATTCTCGATCGCCCAGCCGAATTCCGCGATCGAGCGGGCGCCGACCATGCGGCCGCTGCCCTTCAAGGTGTGAAAACTGCGGCGCATCAGAGCCAATGATTCCAGGTCCATGGGATTCTGGTCCCACTGCGGGAAGCTCTTTTGGATCGATGCAATTTCTTCCTTGGCCTCCTCGATGAACAACTCGAGAAATTGCGGGTCCACCGGTTCCGGCTCCGGTACCGAAATCAGGGGATGGGTGGCCGCATGCGCGCGCTTGGTGCGCTCCAGGGCAATGGTCTCGGCTCCGTCGAGCTTGATGGTCTTGGCCGCGTCGCTGCTCGAGATGCCGATGTTCGGGACTCGCGATGGCGCTTCGTCCTCCAGCGTCTTGATGCACATCTCGGCGTTGTCGAGCATGTACCATGGATCGGTGCGACCGCTTTGCAGCGTCTCCATGTAGTACTCGATGCTGACGATGGCATCGGCCACCCTCTCCAGGCGGATGGCGTCCGGCGCAGCGGCGCCGGGTTCGATCAGCTTGCGCACCTGTGCGCCGATCCCTTCCATCAACTCCACCGCCCTGCCCTTCCCCAGCATCAGCAGGCCCGCGGTAATGCCGCGCAGTAGCTGCGGCACGTTGTCCAGGCCCTGCGCGGGCGAATCGCCGGGTTTCTGCACGGCGATGGACACGGCCTCCTTGATGCGGGCGAGATTGACGATGCACTCGCGCAACACGGCTTCGCTGACCAGCTTGAATTCCAGATCCTGATCGGCGGGGGGCGGGGTGGGCGGCCCATCCGGCGACGTGTCGGCCGGCGCATCGGCGGACGGCGGCAGAATGAGTCGCACGAGCTGATCGTCGAGGCTATCTTCGACCGACAGCAGTACTCCAGCCACCTTGATCAGCGACTCCTCGGGTGGAGCCTTGCCGTCGGTGACGATCGCCGACAGGCCGGCGATCTCGTCCTGGACGCGCTGCCGCAACTCCCCCAGCCCCAGCACGCCGAGCGTGTCGCTGATCTTCTTCAGCAGCTCGAGTTGGGGAACGAGTTCATCGCTGCGGCCTCCGCCGCGGCGTACGAAGATATCGAGAACGTCCTTGACCTTGGAGAGATCCTCCTTGATGGCCGCTGCGACCGTGCGCATCAATTTCACGCTGGGCGCCGAGAGGCTCTCTCGTTCGTGTTCGATCGAATCGTCGACCGGCAGCAGTTCGGAGAGCTTGAAAGAGGCGCGCACTGCGGCGATCCGGCCGCCGCTGGTCGTTGCTCGTGCGACGTAGTACAGCAGGTTATTCAGCAAATCGACCGGCGGATCTTCGCAGTAATGGGCCTCGCCGAGTTCATACAGGGCCTTGATTTGCCGGTCCGCTTGACCCAGCAAGCGCTTCAGGGTCGCGCTGCCCTCCAAGCCGTTGGCGCGGACTGCTTCGAGGATGGCGCCCGTCACCCACCATAGCTGAAAGACGGGTTGGGTGGTGGCGACCTGTTCGAGCTTTTCGGCCACCTTCGCCAGGATCTCGAGGTTCTGTACGGTGCGCTCGCCGCGGATGTATCCCAGCAGGCCGATCTGGAAACGCGGCCGGAGGCGCCGCGCCCATTGCGCCACGGACAACGATTGCTCGCCCAGCCGCGGAGATTGAGGCTGCGCCGGCTGATCGGATTTCAGATTCAGCAGCAGCAGCGTTCCCTCGGAGAGCAAGGGACTGCCGCGCACCGATCGCAGATCGTTGAGCAGCGGCAACAAGACCAAGGCCAGATCCCGGCCGCCCGACAAGACCCGCTCGAGGTAGGTCGGCAACTGCACCGTCGCGCGCATCAGCGCGTCCAGCCCGTCGACCTGGCGCTTCTGATCGTTGTCCGAACTCAGCAGGTAGCGCGCCACATGCTCCATTTCCTCGGCAAGCAGCGCCGCGCCGTACACCTCGACCAGGCGCAGTACCCCATGGGCGGAATGCAGTTGGTCGGCGCACTTTTCGAGCAACGCCCGCTGATCCGAGCGCTCGGCGTAACCTTCCAACGAAGCACGGGCGTCGTTCAAGGTCGTCGCCAGTTCCTTGGCGACGATGTGCAATGTTTGGGAACTGATGTCGGTCATGCCGGAACCGTCTTCGAGCTTCAGCCGCCGAAGCCGCTGGCCTTGCGTATTTTCCCGGAGTTGCCGGCACTGTTGTTGTTGCTGGCGCCTATGCCGCCCGCGCTCACGGACGCGCCGCCGCTGCTCGCAGGCTCGCTCAAGGCCTTCAACCGCGAGGAGGTGGCGCCGACCGTGGTGGTGCCGCCGCCGTAGTCCGGGAGACGGAATCCGGCCACGGACTTGCGCAACTGCGCCGACAAGGCCGCGAGTTTGGCGATCGACGTCGAGGTCGCCGTCGACCCTTCGGCCGTCTGCGTCGAAATCTCGCGTACCACTTGCATGTTCTTCGAGATGTTGCCGGAGGCGGCGGCTTGCTGCCGTGCGCTCGCCGAAATATTTTGCACCAGGCTCGCGATTTGGTTGGAGACCTGCTCGATCTCCTCGAGGGCCGCGCCGGCATTCTCGGCGAGCAGGGCGCCGCCCACGACGTCAGTGGTGCTGCGCTCCATGGAAACCACCGCCTCGTTGGTGTCGGTTTGGATGGTGCGTACCAGCACTTCGATTTGCTTGGTGGCGTTCGCCGCGCGCTCCGCCAGTCGCTGCACCTCGTCCGCCACCACGGCGAAGCCTCGGCCTGCCTCGCCCGCCATGGAAGCCTGAATCGAGGCATTGAGCGCCAGAATATTGGTCTGCTCGGCGATGTCGTTGATCAGCTCGACGATGTTGCCGATCTCCTGGGAGCTCTCGCCCAGGCGCTTGATGCGCTTGCTGGTCTCCTGAATGGTCTCGCGGATGGCATTCATGCCGTCGATGGTCCGCCGCACGGCATCGCCGCCCTTGTGGGCAATGTCGACCGAATGGCGCGCGACGTCCGAGCAGCGCTCGGAATTGCCGGAAACCTCCTCGATCGAGGCCGCCATGTCGGCCATGGATTCGCTGGCCGCCGAGATCTGCCGGGACTGGGCGCTGCTGGCTTTTGCCATGTGCGCGGCCGTGCTCTGCGTTTGTTTGGCGGCGCCGTCCAATTGGATGGCGCTGTCGTTGATGGTCGTGACCAGTTCGCGGAGCGCTTCGATGGCGTAGTTGATCGAATCGGCGATCGCACCCGTGATGTCCTCGGTCACCGTCGCCTGCACCGTCAGATCGCCGTCCGCCAGACTCGACAGCTCGTCGAGCAGCCGCATGATGGCCTCTTGGTTGCGCTCGTTCTCACGCACCCGCACTTCGCTGTTGCGCCGCACGTTGACCGACTTGCGGTAGGTCCAAACGAGCGCGGCGAAGAGCGCCGCGGCAAGCCCCAGCAGAGCGAGCACCCAGGGCCGATAGTTCGCGCCGGAATCGACGTGCGCGGCGGGCGCATTGCTCAATTCGGCGGTGAGAGTGCCGGTCTCGGCCGGCAAACCGCGCGCCGCGGCCTGCGCCTTGGAGAGAGCCTCGGCGGCGCCGATCGCCTTGCGCACACTGTTGGCGAACTGTTGATTGCGGGCCACCAGGGCCTTCAATCGCTGCTCGGCGTCCGCGCCGCCGGTGACGCGGGTCAGGGCGAGCCCGGATTCCTCCCCGGACAAGCCGCGCACCACCTGATTGAGGAATTCCAGGCTGTCGGCCAGGCGTTGCGCGGCCGGAGCCGCATCGCTCACACCCAGCGCCAGCCCGCTCAAATCTTGTTGAATGCGCTGCACCATGAGCTCGAAACGCTCCAGATAGCGACTCATCCCTTCGAGCTTCTGCACACCGACCGCACTCGCCAGATCGCCCAATTCCGACAGCAGCTTGGGCGCCAGGTCGCGCACCTCCTGATTCGAGGCTTGAATGGCCTCCACCGCCGTTCTTGCCTCGCCGACCGTACCCACGCCTTCGGCGAGTTTGTTCCACTCCGCCGCAGTCCCGGCGCCGGCGCCCTTGTCCGGCAGCGCTGCACGCAGGATCTTGAGGCGCGCCTCGCTCTTGGCCAGTGCATCGAATGCGCTCGCTTCGCCCCGCAGCGCGTTTTGCGCCTCGTACGGCAGGCGCTGCGCCACCAGGGAGAGTTCGGCGGGGGACGCCGGGGCAGCGGCATTGGGGGCGAGCAGCGTCAACGCGGCGGCGCCACCCAAGCACAGCAGGATGAGCGCCACCAGCATCGGCAAGAAAATCGCCTTAACGGTCGTATCGTCTCGTGTGGTCATCTTCTGTTGCACCGGCGCTTCAGCTCGCTGCCTGTAAAAAGCTCTGGCTCTCGACCAAATTCTTCAAACTCAACACCGGCCACACCTCGCCGCCGCGGCGGAACGCGCCGGCGAGATAGGCATCGCAACGGATCACGGTCGGCGGCGCCTCGGCATTGAATTCGCCTTCCGCGAAGCGCCGGAAGCCTAACACCTCATCGACCATGAGCCCGGCCGGTATATCCCGGTGGTTGACCACGATGACCCGGGTGTTGCGGCCGGTGGCGGTCGCGCCGCTGCCCAGAAATTGGCGCAGATCCAGCATCGGCAGCAATTGCCCGCGAATGTTCGCGAGCCCCTTCACCCAGCTTTTCGCACCAGGGATGCGGGTGACCACGGCCGGATAGCCCAGCACCTCGCGGGTCTCTTCGCGTGCCACCAAGAAGGTCTCGCCGCCCATGCGAAAGGCCACTCCCACCCATTCTAGACCGGCGCCGGCCTCCGGTACGTTGCCCGCCGTCACGGCCCGGCTGCGTTTTTCGAGTTCCTTGAGCAATTCAAACGGACGGTCGCGCAGGCCGCGCAAGCTGGTCGTAGGTCCGCTCATCGCGCTCGTCATACGGCCAGCGCGGCCTGTGCCTTCTCGACCAGCGCCTGCGCCGACACCGGCTTGACCAGATAATCCACCGCACCCTGGCGCAGGCCCCAGACCCGATCGGTCTCCTGACCCTTGGTGGTCACCATGATGATGGGAATCAAGCTGGTTTCAGGATCGTTGATGAGCATCCGGGTGGCTTGATAGCCGTTGACCCCGGGCATGACGATGTCCATGAATATGAGGTCCGGTTTCATCGCCTTGGCTTTGCGGACTCCTTCCTCGCCGTTCTCGGCCGCGGCGGTCTTGAAGCCGTGCTTCTCCAGCGCTTTCTGCATGACGAATACCTCGGTGGGTGAATCGTCGACGATGAGAATCAATGCCATTGTGCGTTCTCCGTCATTTAC
>JBARBX010000082.1:0-3299 GCA_049793535.1 Steroidobacteraceae bacterium
CGCCCATGCTGTCGTGCTCGACACGAGTGGTTGCTGTCAAGCGGCTTTGCTCCGCGTTCATTGGTTTACGGTAATATCGTCGATTCTACACTCAAAGCGACCGCACCCTCCGATGGCCATTTCCGCAACCGACGCCCTTTCACCCCTTGACGGCCGCTACGCCGGAAAGCTCGCGGCGGTCCGGCATGTATTCAGCGAGGCTGGACTGATGCGCGAGCGGGTGCGCGTGGAATGCGCCTGGTACCTGGCGCTCGCCGCAGGTCCCGCTGCAGCCGCGCTCGCCGCGCTGCCGGGCCCGGCCCGGGACCTGCTCACCGCCCTGTCCGACGACCCGGCGAACACCGACGTGACGGCCATCAAGCAAATCGAAGCACGCACCAATCACGATGTGAAAGCGGTGGAAGTCTGGCTGCGCGAGCAGCTCAAGGCGCGCGGTGCGGCGGCGCCCGAGCTCGAATGGCTGCATTTTGCCTGCACCTCCGAAGACATCAACAATCTCGCCTATGCGCTCATGCTGAAGCGGGCGCGGGCGACTCTGCTGTTGCCCATGCTCGACGCCATCGGCGGCGCACTCGACGCGCTGGCGCACGCCCATGCCGCGGCGCCGATGCTGGCGCGCACCCATGGCCAGACCGCCACCCCCACGACGGTCGGCAAGGAACTGGCGAATGTCGCCGCGCGCCTGCAGACCCAGCGAGCCGGCATCGAGCGCGTCGGCATCCTGGGCAAGATGAACGGCGCCGTCGGCAATTTCAATGCGCATGTGGTCGCCCTGCCGCAGATCGATTGGCCGCGCTTCAGCCGCGAGTTGGTCGAATCGTTGGGCCTCGCGCAGAACGCCTACACCACGCAGATCGAACCTCACGATTGGATCGCCGAGTACTGCCATGCATTGATGCGCGCGAACACGGTGCTCCTCGATCTGTGCCGCGATATGTGGACTTACATCTCGCTCGGCTACTTCAAGCAGCGCCTGGTCGAGGGTGAGGTCGGCTCATCGACCATGCCGCACAAGGTGAACCCGATCGACTTCGAGAATGCCGAAGGCAATCTCGGTTTTGCGAACGCAATGCTCGGACACTTTGCCGACAAGCTGCCCGTGTCGCGGCTGCAGCGCGATCTCACGGACTCGACCGTGCTGCGCAATGTGGGCGTGGCGATCGGGCACTGCGTCCTCTCGTACGCGTCCTTGACGGCGGGCCTGGGCAAGATCGAACTCGATGCGACCCGCCTCAAGCAGGACCTGGACGGCGCCTGGGAAGTGCTGGGCGAGGCGGTGCAAACCGTGATGCGTGCCCACGGTATTGCGGATGGATATGACAGATTGAAGACATTCACCCGCGGCCGGCCTATCGACGGTGCGGCCATGCGCGAATTCATCGGCTCACTGGACTTGCCGCCGGCCGAGAAGGAGCGGCTGCTACGGCTGGAACCCGGTAGCTACGTGGGATTGGCACCGGCGCTCGCGAAGCGCGTGGGAAGACCGTAGCGCCTTGGACTGGGAGGATTGCCCGTCTGGCCGTCCGAAACGTGACGCAGTTAGCACGGAGCGCTCCGGGGCTAACGGTACTATCCTCACAAAGCACGCGAGGTCGGGCAAAATGCCTGTAACCTCTCATGAGGCAAGCGGATATGGCGGGAAGTACGGAAGAACGGGCTAAGCCGGTCATCGACAAGGTCGCTGCGAGCGCAGACCTGGCCTTGGGATCCGGCACCCGGACCATTCTCAGCACCATGCCGGAAGTGCGCGACGCCAGCCTCAAAGTGGCCAAGTCGGCGCAGCGCTTGCTGTCCATCTTCACGCAGGATTTAGAACCCCTGATTTACGGCGAGGAGCCCTTCCTCGAAGCCATCAAGCGGCTGGTCCTGGCGCGCTCCTATGCCAAGGTTCGGGTACTGCTCGCAGACCCGTCGCGCGCCATGGTCGACAACAACCGGTTTCTGGCCCTGGCCCGGCGCCTCACCAGCTGCATCGATATGCGGGCCATGAGCCCCGAGTATCCGGCGAGCGCGGGCGCATTCATCATCGCGGACGACAAGGCCCTGGTGTACCGATTGCAGGCCGACCGCTGGGACGGCATCTCCGACATGAACGATCCCGCGGTGGTTCGCCGCTACTTGAATTTCTTCGATGAGGTCTGGCAAACGAGCATGCAAGAATCGCAAATGCGACAAATGCTCATGTAGCCCTAGGCTCCCCAAGCCAGCCCGCTGCCCCCAAGCGCCCGCTCCTGCACCCGCGCCCGTATAATGGGCGCATGTCTCTTCCCGATCCCAAACTCGCCGGCACCGTCATCGTCGGCATGTCGGGCGGCGTCGACTCGGCCGTCGCGGCCCTGCTGCTGCAACGCGCCGGCCACACCGTACAGGGATTGTTCATGTCCAATTGGGAGGACGATGACGATGCGTACTGCACCACCGCGAGCGACTTTCAGGACGCGCGCCGTGTCTGCGAGACTTTAGGCCTACCCCTGCATCGCGTGAGCTTCGCGACGCAGTACCGCGAGCGGGTGTTCGACTTCTTCCTGCGGGAATACGCCGCGGGCCGCACCCCGAATCCGGACGTACTCTGCAACCGGGAAATCAAGTTCGGCGTCTGCCTCGAGTACATGCATCGCCTGGGCGCATCCTGGATCGCCACCGGGCACTATGCCCGGGTGCAGCCATCGTCCTCCGGGCCGCTGCTGCTCAAGGCTGCGGATGAGGCCAAGGATCAGAGCTACTTTCTGCACGGGGTCGACCCGTCCGCGCTCGAGAAGACCCTGTTTCCCATCGGCGAGCTGCGCAAGGCCGAGGTGCGGCGCTTGGCGCACGCCGCGGGCTTGCCGGTGTACGACAAGCCGGACAGCACCGGCATCTGCTTCATCGGCGAGCGGCCCTTTCAAGAGTTCCTGAGCCGCTACCTGCGCACCGAACCGGGACCGATCGAAACCGGCGATGGCGTGGTCGTCGGCGAGCATCGCGGCCTCGCGCTGTACACCCTGGGCCAGCGATCCGGCCTTGGGCTGGGCGGTCGCGCCGGTGCCGCCGCCGCGCCCTGGTACGTGGCCGACAAGGACACGGCACGCCATGCGCTCATCGTCGTGCAGGAACAGGACCACCCCCTGCTGCTGTCGGATTCCTTCGAAGTGGAGCAGATGCGCTGGCTGAACGTCCGCGAGCCTGCCGACGAGCCGATCGAGTGCACGGTCAAAACGCGCTATCGGCAAAACGACATCGGCTGCAGCCTGCGCCCGCTCCCGGGCGGCGGGGCGGCAGCGAGCGCGGCACTCGACCGGGTTTGGCGCGTCGCCCTGAAC
>JBARBX010000083.1:0-2200 GCA_049793535.1 Steroidobacteraceae bacterium
GTGGTGCGGGGGCCGTGCTCGCGGCGCCCATCGTCGACACTGTCAAGCGCGAACTGGGCGGTCACGTCGCCACCGTGGATCGCGCGGGGTTGTGGCGCGCGCTGACGCCGCAGGTGTTCAGCTTTGCGCAACTGCGGCATGCGCTTGCGGAAGCGGCTGCGGCCGGCATCACCGTGACCGATGAGGCGCAGGCCGTCGAACGAATGGGCTTGCATCCGGTGCTGGTGGCGGGCTCGCCGTTCAACGTCAAGATAACGCAGGCAACGGATTTATCCTTCGCCGCCAAGGTACTGAAAATGACGGAGGACAGGCCGATGCGAATCGGACAAGGTTTCGACGTGCATGCATTCGGCGACGGCGATCACGTCATGCTGGGAGGTGTGCGGATCGCGCATCCCAAAGGAGTGGTCGCGCACTCGGACGGCGATGTGGTGATACACGCACTGTGCGATGCGGTGCTGGGCGCGCTGGGCGACGGGGACATCGGCCGGCATTTTCCCGACAGCGATCCGCAGTATCGCGGTGCGGACAGCCGCGTGTTCCTGCGCGCGGTGGCGGCGCGCATGCGGGCCGCGGGGCTCACGCTGATCAATGCGGACATCACGGTGCTGGCCGAGGCACCGCGCATTGCCGCGCATCGCGCCGCCATGGCCGCGACCTTGAGCGCCGATCTGGGCGCTGCGGCGCAACTCATCAACGTCAAAGCCACAACCACCGAGCAATTGGGGTTCATCGGCCGCGGCGAAGGTCTTGCCGCGCTTGCGTCCGTGTTGTTGGGACCCGGTAGCCGTTGAGCGTACTCGGCAGACGCGCCGATGCATGGAATCGGGCGGCTTTGCACCCGCCGCGAGCCCATGGCGCGCCGCTGCCTCCGGCCACGCTCAAGGCCACGCCGGAAGATTTCCATGTCGAGGAACGCCTGTCCTTCGAACCGTCCGGGACCGGCCCGCACTGGCTGCTGCGAATCGAGAAACGCACGGCCAACACTCGTTGGGTGGCTGCCGAGATTGCGCGTCTGGGCGGAGTCCCGGCCGGCGACGTCGGCTACGCGGGCCTCAAGGATCGGCACGCTGTCGCCGTGCAATGGTTCAGCGTGCCGAACGCGGCCAAGACGGCCGAATACTGGACCGGTGTGCGCACTCCTGAATTCAAAGTGCTGGAGGCGCGCGCCAATCTGCGCAAGCTGAAAGTAGGCGCGCTCTTGGGCAACCACTTTCGCATTCGCCTGCGCAACGTGGCGTGGCCGCGCGAGGCATTGGAAGCGAAGCTCGACGCGCTGCGGGCGCACGGGGCGCCCAATTATTTTGGCCCACAACGCTTCGGGCGGGACGGCTACAATCTCGATCGGGTGGCGGACTGGGTGCAAAGCGGAGTTGCGCCGCGGGGCCGCGCCGAGCGCGGCTTCACGCTGTCGGCCGCGCGATCCCTGGTGTTCAACAGCGTGCTCGCGCGGCGCGTGGAGGCGGGCGATTGGTCCCAGCTTGGCTACGGCGACCTGGCCAGTCTCGACGGCAGCGCCAGCCACTTTTCCGTCGCCGCCATCGACGATGAACTGCGCCGCCGTGTGAACGAGTTCGACATTCACCCGTCGGGCCCCCTGTGGGGACGCGGTCCCCCGGCGAGTGGGGGTCAGGCATTGCAGCACGAGCTCGCGGCGGCCGAAGAACTCAAGGCGGTCGCGGACTTGCTGGCCGCAGCAGGGCTGACTCAGGAGCGGCGCGCGCTGCGCTGCGCCGTTCGAAACCTCACCGCACAGCACGATGCCACCACGCTGACATTGAGCTTTTCCCTGGGCCGAGGCCAGTTTGCCACCGCGGTCTTGCGCGAAATATGCGACTTCCAGCACGTCCCGGAGCTCGATGCCGACGAGAATTAAAGGATGGACGCCTCGCGCAGGAACTTAAGCACCGCGGCCGCGCATTGCGCAGGTTGCGTTTGCAGCAGTAGATGCGGTCCGTCGATCTCCGCCAACCGCGCCCCGGGCAGACCGTCGGCGATGCGCCGTGTGGCTGCCCGTGAAATGACCCGATCCTGACGCGCAATCAGCACCAGAGTGGGTACGCGGATGCGCGCGAGCGCGGCGCTCTCATCGACCGCCAGAATCGAGGCGATTCTCCGACGAACCACGGCGGGCGCGACGCCGGCGATTGCCCGATCCGCCTGTGCGGGCGCTCGCCGCGGCGAAGCGGATCCCCACATC
>JBARBX010000084.1:0-4433 GCA_049793535.1 Steroidobacteraceae bacterium
GAATGGGATTTTCTGTTGAAAATCGTCACCAAGAACATCAAGGCCTACGAAGCCTTCTATCTCGACTATCTGTCCCGCATCCCTTGCGTGCGCGCCGTGAATTCATCGGTGGCCGTCACTGTCATCAAGGAGTCGACCGCGCTGCCGCTCGGGATCTAGCCTCCGTCATCTGCGCAGAGTGGAACGGAGCTGAATGCCGTCATGCTCCGCGAAAAGCTCGGCGACCCAGTCGACGAACACGCGGATCTTGCTCGACAGGTGGCGGTTCTGCGGATACACGACATTGAGCGGCGCGGGCTCGGGAAACCACTCCCCCAGCACGAGTTCCAGGGTCCCGCGCTCCAACGCCTCCTTGAGCACGAAGGCCGGAATCTGCGCCACTCCCAAGCCCGCCTCGGCCGCGGCGAGGTAGCTGTTCTCATCGTCCAGCGCGACGTGGCCGCGAAGCGAAGTCTGAATGCGCGCGCCATTCTTGGCAAACACCCAGTCGAAGATCTTGCCCGTGCGCGGCGAGAAGTGGTTGATGCAGCGGTGCGACGCAAGATCGTCCGGATCACGCGGCTGTCCGTGGACGGCAAGATACGAGGGTGATGCGCAGGTGCCGAAATACAGCAGTCCCACGCGGCGCGCGATCAAAGTCGAGTCTTCGAGCTCGCCGCTCCACACCGCGCAGTCGATTCCTTCCTCAATGAGGTCGGCGCGGCGTTCGCTGCTCCCCAATGCCAGATCGATGCCCGGATAGCGCGCGAAAAAGGCGGGTAGAGCCGGAACGATGACCATCCGCGCGATGAGGGTCGGCGCATCGACGCGCAGCGGTCCGCCGGGCGCCGCATGCCGGTGCGCGAGCGACTCTTCGGTCTCCCGAATCTGCGCGAGTATGGCCACGCAGCGCGGGTAGTACGCGGCCCCGTCCGTGGTCACGCTGATACTGCGCGTGGTGCGGTTGAGCAGCTTCACCCCGAGATCGGCTTCGAGCTGCTGGATCAGGGTGGTGGCCGTCGCCTTGGGTATTTGCAGGCTGTCGGCCGCCCGGGTCATGGCGCCGGTCTCGACCACTCGCACGAACACCTGCATGGCCTGCAATTTGTTCATTTATTGTTCAGTAATTCAGATACTCAATTCAAATTTCCGCTATTTAACCCGGTATTAACGAACAATATCATGGTCCCGAGGCCCCACCACCCCCAAAACGAGGATTTCATGAGCGACAAAATCAAACACGTCAACGGCGACACCTTTGAAGGCGAGGTTCTGCAATCCCCGCTGCCCGTGCTGGTCGACTACTGGGCGGAGTGGTGCGGGCCTTGCAAGATGATAGCGCCGGCGCTCGACGAGTCGGCCGATCATTACGCGGGCCGGGTGCGCGTGGCCAAGGTCAACGTCGACGAAAACCAAGCCCTGGCTTCCCGCTACCAGGTGCGCGGCATTCCGACACTCATGCTCTTCAGAGGCGGAGAAGTGGTGGCGACCAAGATCGGTGCCGTTTCCAAGGCGCAGCTCGCCGCCTTCATCGACGCGAACTTGTAGCGGCGTTCGCGCAAGCGCTGCGAGCGCTGCACTACGGCAGCAACACGGTCGCGCCGACGGTGCGCCTAGCCTCCAAATCACGGTGCGCGGCGCCGGCATCGCGCAGCGCCACCCGCTGGCCCACATGCGCCTTGACGGCGCCGGACTCGAGTTTGGCGAACAGGTCCGCGGCGCGCGCGGACAGATCTTCGCGGCTCTTGATGTAGTCGAACAGCATCGGACGCGTGGCAAACAGAGAACCGCCGGAGGCGAGATCGGAAAACTTGAAATCCGCGATCATTCCGGAGGACTGGCCGAAGTGAACGAAGCTGCCGCGCAGCTTCAGTGATTTGAGCGATCCGCGCCAGGTGTCCTTGCCCACCGAATCGTAGACTACATCGCAGCCCTTCGAGTCCGTGATCTCCTTGACGCGTGCGACGAAGTCCTCGGCACGATAGTCGATGACGTGGGTGTAGCCGTTGGCCCGGGCGATGGCGGCTTTTTCCGGCGAGCCGGCCGTGCCGATCGACGTCGCCCCCAGGGTTTTCAGCCACTGACCGAGGAGCAATCCGACCCCGCCCGCGGCCGCATGCACCAGCACCGTTTGGCCCGCCTTGACCGGAAAACATGAAGTGAGCAGAAATTGCGCGGTCAAGCCTTTGAGCATGACCGACGCCGCCACGTCGAAGGCGATGTCCGGCGGAAGCTTGACCAGGCGCTCCGCGGCAACCACGCGCAAGGTGCGGTAGGCACCCAGCGGCAGCGTGTAGGCCACCCGATCCCCCACCTTAAGATCGGTTACCGCCTCACCGACCTGCACGACCGCCCCCGCGGCCTCGGCGCCGGGAATCAGCGGCGTCTGCGGCCAGGGATACAGGCCGCTGCGAAAATACGTGTCGATGAAATTGACTCCAATGGCGTGCTGTTCGACGAGCACCTCGCCGCGCCCCGGAGCGGGTGTATCCAGCGCCGTCCACTCCAGCGCCTCCGGGCCGCCCGCGGTGCGCACCACCACGCCCATGCTCGTCGTCCGATCCGGCATCGCCTACCCTCCCAATGTCCCGACGAATCGCCGTATGCGCTCGAGCGCTCGGCGCAGCAGGTCTTCGTCGGCCGCGTAGCAAACTCGCACGAAGCCGCGGGTCTCCCTGCCGAACGCCCCGCCATCGAGCACCGACACACGCTCGGTTCTATACAGCTCGCACATGAAATCGTAGCCCGAAAGACCGGTGCCGCGCACATCGACCAAGGAGAACATTCCGGCATCCGGCACCAGGCACTTGATACCCCGCAGCCCTTGAAGTCCGGCGATCAGAAGGTCGCGGCGCCCGGCGCAATATTCGCGAATTCGGGATTCCGCCTCATCCGCGATGCCGAGCGCGGTCACGGCCGCTTCCTGAACGAAACCGGGAAGACCGAACAGCATGCACTGCGCCATGGCCTCGGCATGGATCACGAGCTGGGTGGGACCCACCAGCCAGCCGGCGCGCCAACCGGGCATTGCATGCGTCTTGGACAGGCTGCTGATGGTCACCACCTGTTCGGGCAATTGGGCGGCGAGACTCGGCACCCGGCCGCCGGGCGCAAGGCCGGCATACACTTCGTCCGCCACCACCCACAGCGAATGGCGGCGCGCCAGTTCCCCAATCACGGCCAGGTCCGCTGCGTTCAAGATCATGCCGCTCGGGTTGTTGGGGGTGGCAAAAAAAAGCGCGCGCGTTCGCGCAGTGATCGCCGCCTCGAGCGCCGCCAAATCGACGCGAAAACCGCGCTCCGGCGGCGAGCCCACGCGCACCATGCGCGCGCCCGACACCTCCAGAGTGGCGGGATAGCTCGGATACAAGGGCTCCAGTGCGATCACCTCGTCGCCGACACCCGCGATGCACATCGAGGTCACGAACAGCGCGTTCTGCGCCCCCGCCAGAAAGATGACGTTGTCGGCTGCCACCGGCTGACCGGTCCGCGCCCGATGCGCCCGCGCTATACCCTCGCGCAGATGCCGGCGGCCGGTGGCCGGCGTGTAGTGGGTGTCGCCCGCGCGCAGTCTTTCGATGGCCCGCTCCAGGACCGGCGCCGGCGTGTCGAGATCCGGATCGCCGACACTCAGCAGGATCACATCTTCGCCGCGCTCCAGGGCGCTGCGCGCGGTGTAGTGAATCAACCACGCATCCGCGCCCTCGCCCGCGATGCGTTTGACCAAGGGGGAATATTGCATCTTTTCTCTTGCCTACAGGGGTCGCAGTGCGCAATCCTAGCGCGCTTTCTGAACCAGCGTTCAATTTCGAGCGGGGATTCCCATGTCGCAAAACGTCGGCGGTTATCTCGTGAAACTCCTCGCCAAGAACGGCATCGACACCGTGTTCGGCATACCCGGCGTGCACAATTTGGAGCTGTATCGGGGGCTCGCCGCGGCCAATATCCGGCACGTGCTCGTCCGCCACGAGCAGGGGGCGGGATTCGCGGCGGACGGCTTCGCACGCATGAGCGGCCGGCCGGCGGCGGCGTTCGTGATCTCGGGCCCGGGACTGACCAACATCATGACCGCGGCGGCCCAGGCCTATTCCGATTCCGTGCCCCTCCTGGTCGTGGCGAGCGCCCCCGTGCGCGCCTCGTTCACCAAGCAGTGGGGCGTGCTGCACGAATTGTACGACCAGGCCGCGCTCGCCGCCGGCGTGTTCGGGATCGCGCGCTGCGCACGCAGCGCCGAGGACGTGCGCGATCACTTGCGCCTGTGCCTGGCGTCGTTTCGCACCGGGCGCGCGCGCCCGGCGTATCTGGAAATTCCTCTCGATGTCCTCGCGGAGGTCACCACGCTCGAGGCTGAAACGTTCGCCGCCGCGCCTCTGCTGCCGCAGGCGGACTCCGAGCGGATCGAGGCGGCGGCGCAGCTGCTCGCGCGGGCCGCACGCCCGCTCATCATCGCCGGC
>JBARBX010000085.1:0-2447 GCA_049793535.1 Steroidobacteraceae bacterium
GCCTTTGCGGCCGGGGCCGCTGGTGCCGGAGCGGGTTTGGCCGCCGCCGCAAGGGCCGCCTTCTGGACGCCGCCGTGGCCGCTGCAAGTACCCTTGCCGGTGGATGTGGAGGTCGTGCCGTCCTTGCACGTGGTCGTGGTGGGGGTCGAATCCGCCCAGGCGGGCAGCGACAGCGCCAGCGCCAACACCATCAACGGCGCCGCAATGAGTCCTACCAGATTCGCATTTTTCATGATCGTTCACTCCCTTTAGTCGTTTACGGCCCGATTGTACCCAACGGAGTCGAATCGGCGTCGCCCAGGCCTGAATGAATTTTACACAGGGCTCCTCAATGGGCCGCGGGAATGGGCAGAATCGTGGTCACGTTCATGACAAACGGGGTGTGCTGGCGGCCCGACGCCTCTTGAAACAGCGATCCATCGACGTTGACATGGGAATTTTCGATGACATTCTGCGGAAATTCCGCGACCCCGATCAACTGCACGTCGTTCGCCGGCAGGCAAATATGGCTCTGAGCCGGCGCATAGATGTAGGCGGTCTTGTCCAGCGACAGCACCGGCACGTTATCCACCCCCTCCGGGGTCGGGTAGTCGCGAAAATGCACACGCCCGGTCAGCGTCGTTTTGACCGGCTGCTGGAACAGGCAGGGCCCGTAGCCCAGGACGCAGCCCGAGAGACCCATGCACGCCCCGATGAACGACCATCGCCAAATATTCAACAACGCAACCTCCTGCGATCGACCGATGGCGGATTGTTCATAGGCCCGAGTTTACTCCGGTCGGACCGGAACATTGCTGGCATCGCCCTTGGATGCTATATACCCGCATCTGTTTTCTTGGAAAAAATATGGATCGCAATTGGTTGCAGCAATATCCCCCCGGAGTGCCGGCGGACATCGATCCCGATAAATACGCCTCCCTGCGGGATATATTCGAGGAGGCCTGCGCCACCCATGGGCATTCGCCCGCCTTTACCAACATGGGCGCGACCTTGAGCTTTGCACAGCTCGACGAACTGAGCCGCGCATTCGCAGCCTGGCTGCAGAAGAAATCCGGGCTCGAGGCCGGCGACCGGGTCGCGCTCATGATGCCCAATGTCCTGCAGTACCCGATCGCATTGTTCGGGGTACTGCGCGCCGGCATGGTGGTTGTGAACACCAATCCCCTATACACCGCCCGCGAACTCGAGCATCAGTTGAAGGACTCCGGGGCGACGGCCATCGTCATCGTGGAGAACTTCGCGCACGTGCTGCAGCAGGTGCTGGCGCACACGGACCTCAAGCAAGTGCTGGTGACGCGAATCGGCGATCTGCTCGGAATTCCGCACGGCCTGATCGTGAATTTTGTGCTCAAGCACGTGCGCAAGCAGATTCCGCCGTGGAGCATGCCGGGTGCGGGCACATTCAAGAGCGCCTTGGGCAGCGGACTTGGACTCAAGCTCGACCCGGTGGCGCTGGGACCGGAGGACATCGCCTTCCTGCAGTACACCGGCGGCACCACGGGCGTCGCGAAAGCCGCGGTGCTCACCCACCGCAACATGGTGGCCAACGTGCTGCAAGCCTCTGCTTGGATCACCCCATCGCTCAAGGCGAACGAAGCACGCACGGTCATTACGGCCCTGCCGCTCTATCATATCTTTGCGCTCACCAGCAATTGCCTGGCCTTCCTCACCTTGGGCGCCCGCAACGTGCTGATCACGAATCCCCGCGATTTCAAGGCCTTCGTGGCGGAGCTCAGGAAGTACAAGTTCAACTTCATCAGCGGCGTCAACACGCTGTTCAACGCGCTGCTGCACACGCCGGGTTTCGAGACCGTGGACTTCAGCGCGCTGCGCGTGACCTTCGCGGGCGGCATGGCCTTGCAGAGCGTGGTGGCCGCACGCTGGAAGCAGGTGACGGGCTGCGTCGTCACTCAAGGGTGGGGATTGACCGAAACCTCGCCGATCGCCACGGCCAATCCGACGGGTCTCGATTTCAACGGCTCCATCGGGCTGCCCGTTCCCTCGACCGATGTCTCGATTCGCGACGACGCCGGCAAGGAGTTGCCGACGAATGGCACCGGCGAGATCTGTGTGTTCGGCCCCCAGGTCATGCGCGGCTACTGGAACCGTCCGGATGAAACCGAGCAAGTGATGTTCGGCGACTGGCTGCGCACGGGCGACATCGGCCGCATCGACGACAAGGGTTTCGTCTATATCGAGGATCGAAAGAAGGACATGATTCTGGTGTCCGGCTTCAACGTCTATCCGAATGAAGTGGAGAGCGTCGTCGCTGAACACCCGGGCGTACTCGAAGTCGCGGCGGTTGCGCAGCCGGACGAGAACTCCGGCGAAGTGGTCGCGCTATTCGTGGTAAAGAAGGATCCGAATCTCACGGCGGAGACCCTGATCGCCTTCTGCCGCACCGAATTGACGGGCTATAAAATACCGAAGCACGTGTACTTCCGCAG
>JBARBX010000086.1:0-1904 GCA_049793535.1 Steroidobacteraceae bacterium
CTTGGCCACCGTCTCGGTAATGCGCTGCTTGAATTTGGTTATTCGCAGCGTATTGACCGCGTCGACCGTCGGCAGATTCATCGGTTCGATGACCTGCCGGGTGGCGCGCTCGATGGCACGCAGCATATTGCGCTCGCGCGGCGCGATGAAGAGGATGGCCTCGCCCTTGCGACCGGCCCGGCCGGTGCGGCCGATCCGATGCACGTAGGACTCGGTGTCATAGGGCACGTCGTAGTTCACCACATGGCCGATGCGCTCGACGTCGAGTCCGCGTGCCGCCACGTCGGTGGCGACCACGATGTCGATCTGGCCGGCCTTCAGCCGGGCCACGGCCCGTTCGCGCTGGGGTTGAGGTATATCGCCGTTGAGCGGCGCCGCGGCGAAGCCCCGCGCCTCGAGTTTCTCCGCCAACTCGACGGTCGATTGCTTGGTGCGTGTGAACACCAGCATGCCGTCGAAGTTCTCCGCCTCCAGAATTCGCGTCAAGGCATCCAGCTTGTGCATGCCGCTGACCATCCAGTACCGCTGACGGATATTGGTCGCGGTGCTGGTCTTGCTCTTGATGGTGATCTCGACCGGCGTGCGCAGATGCTTGGCCGCGATACGCCGAATCGGCGCGGGGATCGTGGCGGAGAACAAGGCCACCTGCCGCTGCGGCGGCGTCTGCTCGAGAATGCTTTCGACGGCGTCGATGAATCCCATGCGCAGCATTTCGTCCGCTTCATCCAGGACCAACAGCGTCAGTCCCGACAGCTTCAGCGTGCCGCGATTCATGTGATCGATGATCCGGCCCGGGGTGCCCACGACCACGTGAACCCCGCGCCGCAAGGCGTTGAGCTGCGGCTGGTAGCTTTGTCCGCCGTAGATGGGCAGCACGTGAAATCCCTTCAAATGCGCGGCGTACTTGAGAAACGCCTCGGCCACCTGCAGGGCGAGCTCGCGGGTGGGCACGAGCACCAGAACCTGCGGCTCGTGCTTGGCCAAGTCGATGCGCGTCAGCGCCGGCAAGGCAAAGGCCGCCGTCTTGCCGGTGCCGGTTTGCGCCTGCCCCAGCATGTCGGCCCCCGACAACAGCACCGGAATGGTCGCCGCCTGAATCGGCGATGGAGCTTCGTAGCCCACATCCGTCAGCGCACGCAGCACGGGTTCCGACAATGCGAGGTCGCGGAAGCTCGGGGTAATGGGGACTTCTTCCGCAGGAACTGCACTCATTGGGAATCGCCTCGAGAAGGGAGCGGCAAGTCTAGCGGTTTGTCGGGGTATTGCTACCATGTGCAACATGGGACGCATATTCGAAGTCAGAAAGCACGCGATGTTCGCTCGTTGGAACCGCATGGCGAAGCAGTTCACCCGCGTCGCCAAGGACATCGCTATTGCGGTGCACGCCGGCGGCCCCGACCCCGCGTCGAACCCCACTCTGCGCCGGGTGTTGCAGAATGCGCGGGCCGTCAATATGCCCAAGGACAAGACGGAGGCGGCGATTCGGCGCGCCTCGGGCAAGGAGGCGACCAATTACCAGGAAATCATCTACGAAGGCTATGCACCGCACGGGGTGGCACTGCTGGTCGAAACCGCGACCGACAACCCCACGCGCACGGTGGGCAGCGTGCGCAATATCTTCGCCAAGGGCGCCGGCAATCTTGGGACCACCGGCAGCGTCAGCTTCCTGTTCAAGAAAATGGGCGTATTTCGCTTGGATCCCGCCGCCGTCAAGGATCAGGACGAGCTCGAGCTCGATCTGATCGACCATGGACTCGAGGAAATGGGTGAGAGCACCGGGGAGAAGGGCGAACCGCAGCTGGTGATTCGCGGCGCGTTCAACGACTTTGGCAGGCTGCAGGAGGCGCTCGAGAAGCGCGGCATCACCCCGCTGTCCGCCGAGCACGAATACATCTGCTCGGTGC
>JBARBX010000087.1:0-4335 GCA_049793535.1 Steroidobacteraceae bacterium
TGCCCGTACCGCTGGGACTGACGAAGGCGTCGGCGTAGAGGAGCAAGGCCAGCCAGTTGAGATTGAGCGCAAGCGCAAGCTGCGCGAACGGCGAGCTGTATTCCAGCCCGCCCCAGCCCTCGTGCAGGTGGTCGGGCGACACGGCGCCCAAAAAGGCCACCTGGAGCAGCAGGTAAACCACGGTGCTCAAGGCGATGGAGCCGAAAATCGCGAATGGCACGCTGCGCCCGGGGTTGCGGGCCTCGCCCGCCAAATTCACCGGGCTCTGGAAACCGTTGTAGCTGAAGACGATGCCGCTGGTGGCGACCGCCGTGAGGATGGCGGCGACATTTCCGACATGCGGACCGCCATGGATGCCGACGTGGAAATTCTCCCAATGAAAGCCGGTGCACATCAGCGCCACCGCGGTCGCCGCCGGCACGATCAGCTTGAAGAAGGTGATTGCGCTGTTGGCATTGGCAAAGACCTTCACGCTCCAGAAATTGAGCAGAAAATAAATCACCACCAGCACGGCGGCAATGGACAGGCCGGCGCTGCTCAGCTCGCCCTGACCGTTGGGTTTGTGCGCATACAGATCCTGCGCCCAGGTCCAGGGCCAGGAGCTCATGTATTGCACCGAGGCCTCGGCTTCCACCGGGATCACCGAGACGATGGCGATCCAGGCGGCCCAGCCGGCAACGAATCCCACCAGCGAGCCATGCGAATAATGGCCATAGCGCACCGCTCCCCCGGATTCGGGAAACATGGCTCCGAGCTCGGCATAGGTAAAGGCGACAAAGAGGATGATCACCGCCCCGATGATCCAGGAATAGACCGCGCCGGGTCCCGCCAACTGGGCGGCCCGCCAGGCACCGAACAGCCAACCGGATCCGATGATGGACCCCAGGCCGGTGAACATCAGAGCGATTGCCCCGACTTCGCGACGAATCGCACTTTCATTGGACATGCGTCAATCTCCCTGGTGCCGACTTTAGCGGCTCGGCTCGGCCTACGCCATGCCGATATCGTTCAAGGACCCTTATGAAGCGCTGGTTGCACCGTCGAATCCTCAAGCCTGTCCTGAGTCTACTGAGCCAGGGAATAGCGCCGGATCGATTGGCGCTGTGCGTGGCCATCGGAGTGGTGCTCGGCAATGTGCCCATCCTCGGCATCTCGAGCATTCTGTGCGCGGCAATCGCGCTCGCATTTCGATTGAATCTACCGGCGATTCAGCTCGTCCAAGCCGCCATGGCGCCCACGCAGATTCTGTTGATCATTCCCTTCATCCGCCTGGGCGAATGGATGGTGCGCGCTCCTCGCCAATCGGTCTCGATCAAAGAGTGGCTCGCACTGTGGCAGCAGGGCGGAGGCCACGCCGCCCTCGCGCTCCGGGATGCGATTATTCACGCGGGATTCGCCTGGGCGCTGATCGCCCCTTTTGCCGTTTACTTGCTCTACAAACTATTGACGCCGGCGTTCGCGCGCGCCGCCGCGGCGCGAGGCAACCCCGTTCCCTGAAGGTCAGGTGTCCGCTTCACATCCGTGTTCGCAGCGGTCTCGTTCGATTTGCAGTGTCGCGTGATGGATCTTGAAGCGGCGCTTCAGATTGGGCGTGAGGGAGCTCAACAACGCATCGTCCGCGCCTCGATCCGGCACGACGAGGTGCGCCGTCAGGGCGACATTGGTGGTGCTGAGCGCCCAGATGTGCAGGTCATGAACGTCGGTCACCCCGCGCTGATCGGCGAGGTAGGACATTACGGCCGCCGAGTTGACGCTCGCCGGTACGCCGTCGAGCGACAGGTGCAGCGAATCTCGCAGCAGTCCCCAGGTACTCGCCAGTATTGCGGCAACGATCAACAGACTGACGATGGGATCCAGCCGGCTCCAGCCGGTGAACAGAATGATTGCGCCGGACGCCAGTACCCCCGCCGATACCGCGGCATCGCCCAGCATGTGGATGAAGGCGCTGCGCCTGTTCAGATCGCCGTGACTGCCGGCATGCAGCAGCCAAGCGGCCAAGCCGTTGATGACGATGCCGCTGGCCGCGACCCCCATCACCGTGGCACCCGCCACGGCGGGGGGCGACGCAAGACGCCCCAGGGCTTCCCAGGCGATCGCCCCGCAGGCCAGCAGCAACAGCACGGCATTCGCGAGCGCAGCCAGCACCGAAGAGCGTCCCAGTCCGTAGGTAAACCGGGCGCCGGGAGGGCGCCGTCCCAGATACATTGCGGTCCAAGCGCACGCCAACCCCAGCACGTCGCTCAAATTGTGGCCGGCATCGGCGATCAATGCCACGGAATTCGACAGGAACCCGAACCCGCCCTCGATGATCACGAAGCTCAAGTTCAACGCCACCGCGATCGCCATTCGGGCGTTGATGGCCTGTACTGTCAGGACGTGAGCGTGCCCATGCGAGTTCGAGTGTTCGTGCCCGCGCGCATGCTCGTGATCGTGATCGTGATCGTGATCGTGGGCATGATCGTGCTCATGCTCGTGATCGTGACCGCCATGATGGTCATGTTCCATGCCGACTTACGCCAAGCGCCCGCTCACAGCCCGAGTTCGCTCAAGGTGGGATGGCCATCCGGCCGGCGCCCCAGCGGCCAGTGATACTTGCGGTCGGCCTCCGCGATCGGCACATCGTTGATGCTGGCGATGCGCACCCTCATGAGTCCGTGCTCGTCGAACTCCCAGTTTTCGTTGCCATAACTGCGAAACCAATGGCCGCTGTCGTCGTGCCATTCGTAGGCGAAGCGCACGGCGATGCGATTGTCGCGCAAAGCCCATACTTCCTTGATCAGCCGGTAGTCGAGCTCGCGCAACCACTTACGCGTCAGAAACGCCTCGATGGCATCGCGGCCCTGCAAGAACTCGGCGCGGTTGCGCCAGCGGCTATCCGTCGTATAGGCAAGCGCGACTCGGGCGGGTTCGCGGGTGTTCCAGGCATCTTCGGCCATGCGCGCCTTCTGGGCCGCGGTTTCCGCGGTGAACGGAGGCAGGGGGGGTTTGTCCATGCCAGCCAGATTAACTACAGCGGCCGGCATCAAGCAAGCGGGGCGTCGCCGGGCAGCGCCCGGGCTAGCGAATCGGCGGGATAATCACCTGCGCCGCTCGGCACCCGCCGCGAATCACCGCGTCTGAGCAGGCACGCGGCACCAAATCGCGATCCAGGCAGACGTGTACTTCGCGCAATCGGGGGACGCTCTGCCCGCTGCAGGTCGCCACGATCGACTGGGCCGGAAAGCGAGGATTGGCATGCTGAAACGCCGCCACGATGGCGGAGGGCGGCTCTTCCAGGGCGCGGGT
Organism: Steroidobacteraceae bacterium; assembly: GCA_049793535.1. GTDB lineage: Bacteria > Pseudomonadota > Gammaproteobacteria > Steroidobacterales > Steroidobacteraceae > Bog-1198. The sequence continues at coordinate 3,286 of JBARBX010000087.1, forward strand.
GGGGTTCTCGAGTTCGCGGGGTATGGCGACGCTCGATGCGGCGCGGCGCACCAACGCAAAGTAGTCGGCCGGTCCCAAACCGCTGCAGGTGCCGTGCGCGGTCCATTCGTGGTAAACCAGGCCGCGTGCAGGCATCAAATCCGACATCCCCTGCACCACGGCCTCGGGCACCCCGCCGCGCACATCGCAATTCTCGGGCCATCGCCGTTCATTCTGCGGCCACAGTCCGTGAACGATGAAGGCGAAGCGGCGCGCAGCGTTGCATTCGGCCGCTCCCGGAGACGACAAGCAGTAGGCCGGCGACCAAGACAGCGACAACAAGTAGTACGCGAATTCGCCCGGCGTATCGTCGCTCGCGTGGCTGCGATGACGCGCCCATACGCTACCGGCGAAACACAGGCAAGCGGCGGCGAGCGACGCGCCCGCAATCAAGAACAGAGGCCGCACGCGGCGCATCATCCCGCGACAGCGCGAATATTCTTCGATGTAAGCCCCTGCCCGTCGGCGCGCCAGCCGGGAGGACCGAAAACCACGCCCACCGCCTCACGAACCGATCGCGCGGCAAAAAGGTCGCGGACAATGCCCGCCCATTCGTGGAAGGCGATGCGAATCGGATTGAAGGTCTCGATGTTCTTGACGATTCCGTAACGCGGCGGTTCCTCGTCCCGTTCTTCGACGAAGGTCCCCAATATGCGATCCCACACCATCAGCACTCCGGCGTAATTGCGGTCGAGGTAGCGCGGATTGGTCGCATGATGCACGCGATGATGCGAGGGTGTGTTGAACAAATATTCGAACCACGCCGGCATGCGGTGGACCGCCTCGGTGTGGATCCAAAACTGGTAGAACAAGTTGAATCCCTGCTGGGCCAGAATCATCGCCGGCGGAAAGCCCAGGAAAGCCAGGGGAATCCACGGCATCCAAGTTCCCACGATCACGCTGGTCCAGGATTGGCGCACGGCGGTCGAGAGATTGTATTGCTGCGACGAATGATGGTTGACGTGCGCGGCCCACCAAAAGCGGCATTCGTGGCTGATGCGATGGAACCAG